>NZ_JWIM01000073.1:0-175283 GCF_002896535.1 Mesotoga sp. B105.6.4
GTTTGAAGCCTCCACCTGCATGGCGGCTTCGAGGGGCCCTCCCTCATCTTCGATTAAGCATGGCTTGAAGTTTCCTTCTTCGCCTTCTTGGCACACACGAACCCGCAACCCCCAACCCCGCCTTTTGCTTTCCCTTACAACTTACAACTTGTCACTTGCAAGTGTTCGCGTTTTTCGCCGCGTGGATCGAGATTCTGACAAGGACCTTCGTCAGCTACGAAAAGCAAGAAAAGACTGTCATCCACGTAGAACCTTCCCTTAAATCCACTCACTTAGCCTGACCTGTAATGCTCCTGTTCAGGGTCATCCCGTGATGGTTTTGCACGGGATCTGGGTTTCGTCTCATCGATCTCTCTCGCCTAGCTTTCAGCGGATCTTAGCCCACGAAGCCGGAACTAGCCTTTGCTCTTAATACACCCGATCTTCTTAACCCGTTTCTGATAAACCGCCCCTAAGAACCCGAATTCCTTAACCCGTTCCTATACTAGGCTCTTCCGCCCGGCGAAGTCGGAACTGGGCTTTGCGAAGCAAAGACTGGCCGCACGAAGTGTGACTGGTCTGCGTTAGCAGACTGGCCAGGCGGAGCCTCACTGCTATTTTGTTGCTTCCAGGCGCATAAACGCCAGCATCACTTCCGCCGATGTTCTTCGGCGCATCACTTCCTCGCGCAGCGAGCCTCACTTCTCACCTAAGGTGGCATCACTTCCTGACGAAGCCAGCCTTGCGTCCGCCGATGGTTTCGGTGCTTTGCGTCTTATTCCGCTCTTTCCAACCCCCAACCGTTATCCGCAACCTCGGTATTTTTTTCTCCCTCCTGGCGCGAAAGCGTCAGCATCACTTCCCCGGATGTTCCTCTGGGCATCACTTCCTCGCGCCAGCGAGCCTCACTTCCTGCCGGAGGCAGCATCACTTCTGCATCTTGCAACTGATCTTTTGCTCTTACCAACCCCCTACCACGAGCGGCGTGCAAAAGTATCACTGGCGCGCAATTTCCATCTTGTTCTTTGTTCTTCAAACCTCTGACCACCGTCCTCTAACCTCGGCTTCGCTTCTTATTTCGTAACGAATATGTTATAAATAAGTTGGTACGCATTCGAAATCATAGGAGTGAACATGAAACGAGTCAATATACTGAATGAGAAGATGATGGCCGCTCTCTTGAAATTGTCCTGGCCAGCGGTTATCACCATGTTATTTCAAACAGTCTACAACATGGTTGATGCTTACTGGCTTGGAAAACTAGGGAAGGTAGAGATCTCTGCACCGACGATTGCGTGGCCAGCGATATTTCTTCTGATTTCTATCGGTGGCGGACTTGCCGTAGCCGGGCTCGCACTTGTCTCTCAGAATATCGGAGCGGGCAGAAAAGAAGAGGCTTCTCATGTCGCCGGACAGGTAATATCGATAAGTTTCATTGTTGCCGTTGTTCTAGGTCTGCTTGGAGCGGTCTTTTCCGAAATGGTCTTGAAGCTTCTCAGCATTCCACCCGAGCTTCTCTCGGTGACAAATACGTATATGAGAACCATCTTCCTTGGAGCTCCGTTTACCTTCACAATGTTCACCTTCAACTCACTATTCACTGCCATAGGAGACACGAAAACCCCGATGTATCTGATGGGAATTTCCGTATCGGTAAATGCAGTGCTCGACCCACTTCTGATCTTCGGAATAGGCTTTCCGAGACTTGAGGTCTTTGGGGCGGCGCTTGCTACAGTTGTTTCCAGAGGACTTATAGTAATAGTTGCGACAGTCATTTTGTTCAAGGGGAAGAGAGGGTTCAAAGTCCAGTTGAAAGATCTCTGGCCAAGGTGGAATACTCTTACTAGAGTTCTGAGAATCGGTCTGCCGTCTTCGGCCGGGCAGTCGATAACGGCACTTGCCTTTCTGATAATAACTTCGATAGTTGCCAGATTTGGCTCCGTGGCAACTGCCGCTCTCGGTGTAGGCAACAGAATAACATCGCTTGCAACGATGTTCTCATTCGGCCTATCTCAGGCAACATCATCGATGGTTGGGCAGTATCTCGGGGCCGGAAGGAAGAATGATGCTTATTCAGTTGTATGGAAAGCGACGGGAATAAATGTGCTGATTGTTGGAATAATCTGCACAGGGACATTCTTCTTCGGAAAGGAAGTCACCGCATTCTTCATAGACGACCCGCTCGTTCTTATCGAAGGCGAGAAGTACTTCAGGATAGTCTCCTTTTCGATACCCTTCTTTGCTAGTTACAACATATTTGATATGGCCTTGAGGGGATCAGGTCACACTGTGCAGTCTATGGTACTTAACATCTCAAGATTGTGGGCTATCCGTCTCCCATTGATATATATGTTTGGTCTCTCTCTTGGAACCACGGGAATCTGGTACGCAATGCTCATCAGCAATCTTGTAATTGCTCTTGTGGCGGCCGTTGTTATTCTGAGGAAAAGTTGGCTGAACCCGGTAATATAGAAGTCGCAATGTCAAGTCTATTCAGAGGCGACTACATCCGCTTACACCCGATGTCTTCGATATGTTACCAAAATTCGCTTCATTGTTGCACTTGTTCATATTTCCTTATCGTCTTTAGTGGTAGTATTCGTACAACATGCAAGAGCTCGTATATCTTCGTTCGAGCTAGTTAGGCGTACTTTCGGGGGAATAATTAGCTTAGAACTCTGAATTTTGCACCTGTGAGGATTTGTTGAGATCTCACGATTATTGGGTTAGTCTCATTCACTTGTAACCACTTCAGGAGGAGGTAGAAGTATGAGAAAACTCTTTGTAATTCTTTTAGTCGTAATTCTTTCCGTGTCAGCACTTGCTTCAATCAAGGTGGGAGCAATTCTTCCTATGACGGGTGGAGTCGCTGCCTTTGGCCAGATGATTTGGCAGGGTGTCGAGCTCGCTAATGAGCTCTTTCCAGAAGTACTTGGGGAAAAGATCGAAATTGTCTTGCTTGACAACAACTCCGACAAGGTTCAGGCCGTTAACACCGCCCGCCGCGCAATAGAACAGGAAAAAGTAGTTGCGATTATCGGCCAGGTGATAAGTTCGAACACGATCGCAGGGGGAACGGTTGCAGAAGAGAACGGAGTCGCGATGGTATCACCAAGTTCAACTAATCCTCTCGTAACGCAGGACAAGAAGTATGTTTCTCGTGTCTGCTTCAGCGATCCATTCCAGGGAGTCGCGGCAGCTTTGCTTGCATTCAACAACATGGGTGCAGAAAATGTTGCCGTCTTCGTAGACGTTGAGCAGGATTACGCAGTCGGATTCGCGAATTACTTCAAAGAGACTGCACTTGAGCTCGGGGGGAGCGTTTTCTATGAGTATTACAAATCTGGAGATCAGGACTTCACCGCTCAGGTCTCTGATGCTATATCCAAAGGAGCCGGTGCCTTCTTTATCCCTGGGTACTATCAGGAGATAGCCCTTATTGCTATCCAGGCAAGGCAGCTGGGTTTTTACGAACCGATAATCGCAGGTGACGGCGCGGCCGTTCCCGAGACGATTGAAATCGGTGGAGATGCCGTCAACGGTTTGTACTTCACCACTCACTACGATGCCGGAAGCCCTGCGCTGACTGAGAACGCAAAGCTCTTTGTCGAAGCGTACACTGCGAAGTACGGCGAAGCACCAGGAACATTCACTGCCCTCGGGTTTGATACTTATCTCGTTGTAAGGGACGCAATAGAACGTGCGGGGAGCACAGATAGAGAAGCCATTGCCGTGGCCGTTAGACAGACAAAGGATTTTCCTGCCGTGACGGGGATAATCACGATTGATGAAAATGGCGATGCGATAAAGTCCGTAGCGATTGTAAGGATCGAAGACGGCAAGTTCGTGTACGATACAACGATCAATCCATAGAGCAGGCGGGGCTTTAATCGGCCCCGCCCTCTTCTTTCTCTTTCCAATCGGCCGGAGGTGTGAACTTGGATCCTAAGACTCTCTTACAGAACTTTGTCAACGGTCTCAGCCTTGGTTCCCTCTACGCATTGATAGCCATAGGTTATACGATGGTGTACGGAATCTTGAGGCTGATCAACTTTGCTCATGGAGATATCTTCATGATGGCTGTCTACTTTGCGTTTTTCTTTGTGACGCTGGCGCAGTTACCGTGGTATCTGGCCGCGGTACTCGCGATCTCTTGTGCGGCACTTCTTGGATTCACGGTTGACAGGATCGCCTACAAGCCGATAAGGAATGCACCGAGAATATCTGCGCTAATAACTGCAATCGGGGTCTCTTTCTTCCTCGAAAGCCTTGCCGTCGTCATCTTTTCGGGTATTCCCAGATCCTTCAGAACCATCTTCCCTCAGTCTTTGAACGAGATGATAATAATCGGAGGCCAGGTCGAGATGAAGTACGGCAGAGAAGTGATAGTTGGAGGAATAAGATTCCCCGTCATCTCCCTCATAACGCTAATCGTTGCTGCAATAGCACTGGTCTTTCTTTGGTGGTTCATTTTCAAGACGAAAGTTGGGATGGCGATGAGAGCCGTTTCTCTCGATATCCAGACAACATCGCTAATGGGCGTGAATGTTGATAAAGTGATTGGAATGACGTTTGCTCTAGGTTCGGCGCTTGCGGGAATTGGTGGCATACTCTGGGCGATCAGGTATCCACAGGTGTGGCCTTACATGGGATTCATACCTGGAATGAAGGCGTTTGTCGCCGCCGTTTTTGGCGGGATAGGGTCGGTACCGGGAGCGGTGCTGGGTGGGCTGATACTTGGAATAACCGAAGTAATGATGGTCGGGATAATGCCTGGAGCAGCAGGTTACCGGGACGCATTCGCTTTCATTATTCTGATTGTTATCCTTTCTTTGAAGCCTTCAGGGCTCATGGGTAAACCGGAAATAGTGAAGGTGTGAATGGTATGTCGAAAAAGACCAAGACTCTACTCACGCTGTCTGCCCTGCCGGTGATAGCGCTTCTATTGTTTCTCTCGCAGGAACTGCTGAACAGCTACTATTCGAGAATAATAACTCTAATCGGAATATATGGAATAATGGCGGTAAGCCTCACACTTGTCAATGGCATTTCTGGTGTCTTCTCCCTTGGGCATGCCGGCTTCATTGCACTTGGTGCATACACTTCCGCCCTTTTGACTCTCTCTCCCCAGCAGAAGGAGATGACTTTTCTAATCGAGAAGCTGATCTGGCCCCTCAATTCGATCCAGATCCCATTTTTCTGGGCGACGATAATTGCGGGTTTGGTTGCTGCATTGTTCGCCTTCTTCATCGGATGGCCATCTCTTAGGCTCACCGGTGACTACTTTGCTATTGCAACTCTCGGTTTCTCCGAGATAATAAGAATCTTAGCTCTCAATCTCAATTCGATCACTAACGGGGCACTCGGTTTGAAGGCACTTCCCGATTACTCAAATGTTTGGTGGGCATGGGGTTGGCTACTTGTGACAGTCGCATGTGTGATGAGTCTTTCTTACAGCTCCTTTGGAAGGGCCTTGAGAGCTATTAGGGAAGATAGAGTAGCGGCACAGGCTATGGGTATCAACGTCTTTAAACATCAACTGATGGCATTTGTAGTAGGAGGGTTCTTTGCGGGTATCTCAGGCTCTCTGTACGGGCACTGGCTAAGCACAATAGATCCCAGAACAAACACTTTTGGCATCCTTCTCACATTCAATGTACTGATAATGATCGTGCTTGGCGGTCTGGGGAGCATAACAGGAGCGATTATAGGGGGTGCGCTATTCGCATTCTTGAGCGAATGGCTGCGATTCCTGGAAGGACCCATGAATCTATTTGGCTTCAAAATCATGGGGATGAGCGGGATGAGAATGCTTGTTTTCTCCGGTCTCTTTGTAATAATAATGATCTTCTGGCCTAGAGGAATAATGGGAAGGAGCGAGTTCTCCTGGGAGGGGCTCGTCTCACTCTTCAGGAGAGGAGAAAAGAAATGAGCCTTTTGACTCTAGATAATATTACGATGAAGTTTGGAGGACTCACGGCCATAGGAGAGGTAAGTCTTGAGGTAAAGGAAAGAGAGATATTCGGGCTTATCGGACCTAACGGAGCCGGTAAGACAACAGTATTCAACATGATTACCGGCCATTACAGGCCAACAGAGGGGCGAGTTCTATTCAAGGAGAAAGAGATAACGGGACTGCCGCCGGACAGAATTACCAGAAATGGAATTGCCAGGACTTTTCAGAATATAAGATTGTTCAAGGATCTCACAGTTCTCGAGAATGTTATGGTGTCTCAACATCATACTATTGCCAGCAACGGAGAGGCTATGAGCTGGTTCTTCAAGAGCGTTTCAAGAATAGGCTATTCGCCAAAGGAAAGTGAAATGAGATCTAAGGCGGTAGAGCTCTTGAGCGTTTTTGATCTTGACGGACATGCAGACGAGAAATCCAGCTCTCTTCCTTATGGTTCACAAAGACTTCTTGAGATTGCAAGAGCCATGGCTACTGGTGCAACTCTACTCCTTCTAGACGAACCGGCCGCCGGAATGAATCCCTCGGAGACAATTGGCCTGGTGAATACCATAAGGAGAATCCGGGACGACTTTGGCTTAACCGTATTGCTCATAGAGCATGACATGAAGCTTGTGATGGGTCTATGTGAGAGAATCATGGTTCTAGACCATGGGAGGACGATTAGTGAAGGAAATCCCGCCTTTGTTCAGAAGGATGTGAAGGTTATCGAAGCTTATCTGGGAAGGGAGTGGGTTACCCTTGGGAAGTGAAATCCTCACTGTAGAAGAACTTCAGGTTTCCTATGGAGTTATTAAAGCCGTTAAGGGTATTACCCTCTCCGTAGAAGAAGGCAGTATTGTGACGATAATCGGTTCAAACGGAGCGGGCAAGAGCACAACTCTTGGAGCTATCAGCGGCTTGATAAGGCCATCCGGAGGATCCGTATCGTTCAGAGGGAATAACATAAACCGACTTGGTGCCGCTAGAACAGCAAGAAGAGGAATATCTCTCGTGCCTGAAGGAAGAAGAATATTTTCGAATCTTACGGTTAGGGAGAACCTTCTAATGGGTGCATACAACAGAAAAGACAAATCGGAAATCGAAGCGAACTTCGATACGGTTTTATCCCTCTTCCCGGTACTGAGAGAGAGACTTAAGCAACTGGGCGGGACGCTCTCGGGTGGAGAACAACAGATGCTGGCGATAGGCCGCAGTCTTATGGCAAACCCAGATCTGATTATGATGGATGAACCTTCACTTGGTCTGGCGCCGATTGTCGTCGAAGAGGTTTTTGAGGCTATTGAGAAGCTTAGTTCTAAGGGAGTAACGATACTCCTGGTTGAACAGAACGCCGCAAAGGCTCTGGAGATCTCTAGATTCGCTTACGTCCTTGAAACGGGAAGGATAACCCTTCAAGGACCGGCAAAGGAATTGCTCGAAAGTGAAGAAGTACGCAAGGTGTACCTGGGTATCTGAAAACATTCACCTTTAGGCTCCCCGTTGCGGGGCCTCTTTCTTTTTTCTTATGTGCGCCCTCAGCCCCGGTTCTTCTCCACGCAAAATCCTTTGGATATTCTCGAGATTTCTGCCTATCATAATCACTGCAATGGGTATCAGCAGAAGAGATATTCCCCATCTGTATCCGAAGATTCTGAAAAGGAAGATCATTACTGAAGAGACGGCGATAACACCCGGAGCTGCGTAGTCCGTAATCGCGATAAAAGCGAGAAGTATGACCATACAGATCAGCGCGACCTGGTAATCAAGACCTACGAGGCCACCGGCCAATGTGGCAGTTCCCTTACCACCCCTGAACTTCAGAAAGATGGGATACATGTGGCCGATTGTCGCGAAACTTGCCGCAATGAAGAGCATCTGATATGTCCAATGAGCTGAGAGCCCTTTGATTATAAGAATCGTGCCCATTCCCTTCATGAAGTCAATTGCCCCTGTTAGTATGCCAATCTTCCAGCCTTTAACGGCCACCATATTTGAGGCGCCCATGTTTCCTGTGCCCTGCTTTCTTATATCAAACCCATAGAGAATCTTCCCAAAAAGAAACGCTGTTGGAATAGATCCTACTAGATAAGCGAAGATGGCGGAGTAAACAACTTCCATGTCAATCACGCTACTTCTTTCGTGGGAACCAGGGAATGAAGGCGTTGGTCTCTTTCAAGTACTCTTTGAAAGCAGGGTAATCTCTGTACTTCCTCTCCAGATAAGGTACCCCCGAGACGAATCTCAACAGTATGGTTATGGTTATCGGACTTATGATAGCCCAAAGTCCGCCATCGATAGAAAGGGCAATCACGAAAATGCCCCACCACTGCACGGCTTCTCCGAAATAGTTTGGATGCCTAGAGTACCTCCACAGCCCTCCAGTCATAACCTCTCCTGGCTTCTTGGTTTTCACAAAAGCCTTTAGCTGAGCATCGGCGATCGATTCGACAGCAAACCCGGAGGCCCATATCAAAATGCCGAGTATATCGGCAAGTCCAAATTCCCGGCCTGAATGGCTATTTATCAACATGACGGAGTACGATATTATTAACATGAAAACCCCCTGGAGCATATAAATCTGAAGGAAGGATCTTACAAGTACCTTGTCTCCCCATTTCTCCCTCATCTGTAAGTAGCGAAAATCCTCTCCCCGTCCCCAATTCCTTCTGAATATGTGGGTACTCAGCCTCGTTCCCCAGAATGTGATCAGCGTGGTTGTGATTATCTGCCTGGCGTTGAACTCACCGTACACGAAGAGCGTGAAAAAGGCCACCATAACGAACCCGGCACCCCAGCCGATGTCTACGACAGAGTTATCCTTCTTCGCTGTCCCGATTACGAAGAATGCAGACATATAGGCGACTACGACTAAAGCATTGAAAAGGATCACATATGCCATCATTGCACCTCACTTTATTCTTACATCGGGGGCCCATGTGTCGCTTTTGCAAAGTACTGAAACGCTTATAGCTCCAACTCCTGCGCTGATGCCGACAACAGGAGAGACCTCCATTATGTATTCAGGCTTCCTGCCGAGCAGTTTGGTCAGACTGTCTTCATAAGCCTTTGCCGTTTTATGAGCGTGGGCATGGGTTATATTGTATGAGACAACGTTGCACTTGCGGTTCAGCTCCTCGACGAATCCAAGTATCTTCTTCATATTGCCCAACTTGCTGAAGGCCTTTCCATAAAGCTTTGAATTGCCTTCCCTGTCGACTGAGACTATTGGCTTCAAATTCATCACCTTTCCCACAAGTCCAAGAACAGGGCTTACCCTCCCGCCTTTCACCATGTATTTGAGAGTATTGACGCTTACGAAGATCCTCGTGTTTTTTGTCAGGGACTCGATCGTCTCGACGATATCATCGTGGACACTCCCTTCTTCGATCATCCGGGCGGCCTTCAGTGCTAGCAGGCCGATCGATCCGGAAACATGGCGGGAGTTGATAACACTGATCTTCTTCTTTAGTTTTTCGGCGGCTTTGGTGCTTGCGTTCCACGTGCCGCTGAGTTTGTCTGAGACATGAATGGCGATTATTGAGTCATAGTGAGTTCCTAGAAAGTGGTAAAGGTTCTGGAGAGTGTTCATACCAGGTTGTGCTGAAACGGGGTATTCATCTGCGGAATCGAGCAAAGAATAGAACTGATCGGCCTTCATGGTTATCTTGTCCAGATACTGGCTTTGACCAAAGTTCAGATAGAGAGGAACCATCTGAATCTGGTAGTAGTCTATCACTTCCTTCGGCAAGTCGCATACCGAATCAACAACGAGAGCGATTGGGTATTTCCGTTTCTGGCTAACTCTATACTGCATCTCCATGTCGTCAACCTTCTGCTGAGTGACAGCACCGAAATCTTTAAGCTTGTAAAACAACTCAGCCGGTTCGTTTGTGTGAACATGAATTCTTACTTTGCTCTCGGTGCCGGCAACAAGAGCGGAGTCTCCAGATTCGCTAATGATTGACTTAATTCCTTCGATATTCAGTTTAGTACCTTCAATTATCGCTTCAGTACAGAATCTATTCTCAATGTTCCCTTCGTCGATGTGAACGTGATTTCTTAGCTCAACATCAGGGATTATCTCATCTTCGAGATTCACACTCTTGCCGCTTAGAAAGGTTTTGATCCCTTCAATAAATGCAACAAAGCCCTTTGCGCCGGCATCGACTACGCCGGCCTTTTTCAGTATGGAGAGTTTCTCAGGGGTTTCTTCGAGCGACTTCTGAGCGACTGCGTGCGACTGAGTTATCACTTCGAGCAGCGATTTGTCGGAACCGTCAATAGTATTGAGAGCATCGGCCCAGTCTTTCATAACGGTCAGCATAGTTCCTTCAACTGGAGTAACCATTGCGTTATAAGCGTAGGATATTGCTTCTTGAGCCGCTCGTGCGAAAGTCTGCCTGTCTATGCTTTCACGATTTCCTATTGCAGTACTGAGCCCATGCATGTACTGGGCAAAAATCGCTCCTGAATTTCCCCTCGCACCCATTAAAGCAGCATCAGCGATTGATCTGGTCGTCTTGCCTATCGATTTGGAGACAGAGGTGAGCTCAAGTATATACTTCATCGTTGAGGCGAGATTAGTTCCGGTGTCACCGTCTGCGACCGGGAAGACGTTTATCTTGTTCAAATAGTTTTGCTCCTTGATAACAGCCGTAGCACCCGAAGAGAAGGCACTGAAGAACATGGTTCCGTCAAGTAGATTCATTGATCTGGAGTCCATCGTTTCCTCCCGTTGTTTAGTTTGATTATTGATATGTTAGCACAAGGATGAATGATTAGTCAGATGATCATAAGGGAGAGCGACAAAAAAATCGCCCGCTAAAAGCGGGCGATCCGGTTCCTATATGGACAATCGATTACTTCGCAATTCTAACTTTTGCTGCCTGAGGACCCTTTGGACCGTCTTCAACATCGAATTCGACTCTCTGTCCTTCGTCAAGGGTCTTGAAACCGTCCATCTCAATAGCTGAAAAGTGAACGAAAACATCCCCACCGTCATCCTTAGTAATGAATCCATAACCTTTTGTTCCGTTGAACCACTTTACTGTTCCTGTCATACCTAAATGTTCCTCCTTAAAACTACCTTGCACCACTTGCAAAGCGATAGTGTCCTTTGGACAGATTGATTATAACACAGACTTTCGAATAAAATGCAAGTTGACCGCAAAATTAATTTGACTATCTCTAATATTCAGGCGTTTTGTCTTTGAAACAATCACCAAAACAAAATCCGTAACATCCTTTACATGGCTGTGATAGCCGTCTCCAGCGATTTAATTAGTTCCAAAAAAAGTCTTTCGAATTTCTCGCAGCTGGTTCTTTCCGGATCACGATTTCCATACTTGACAGGAACATATATCGCTGTCAGTTTGGTCAACAGACTTTTTGTTATGCCCTTTGTTTGCCAGACCAGTTCGTACGGAGTCAGCTGACGATAATCGCTAAAGTACATTTCTCTGAGCCATTGATAAGCTGATATTATGAACTCCTTCCCTTCTCCATATGCGGGGAGTTCGGTTACAATGCGATGCACTTCCTCCTCGATTGGTTCTTCTGCCTCAGGCGTCGAAGGATTCATCTGGCGTCTTCTAGTGATAAAGAATACCATGTAGGCAAGAGCCGCCGAGAGAAGGGCTATACCGGTGAGGGTGGCAACTCTTAGGATCAAGTAGAACGACCGCCCGGCACTGGCAATCTCTACAGACGGAGGCTCGCCTTCCTCCTGCCGAGCAACTTCCCCTCCAGAGGAAGGCATAGAAGTTGAAAGATCGCTGGAGATACCGCCTGTTCCAAATACGATATCTTCTGAAAGCGGTAACGATCTTAGGTACATGAAACCCCCGACAAGAACTACAACTACAGATACCAATATCATAAGAGGCGGAACAAGTCGTACCCACCCTTTGAATTCTCTCAGAGCCTTCCTTGCCACTGAAATCACGAGAATCAGGATGATTGTGTAGAACCCAAAGAGAAAGATAGAATCTATGAAGCCGACTTCGAGGACCTCTTCTGGAATAGCGATTTCAAAACCGCCGTCGGCTCTCTGTGCCATTGAAGATTCTGCTTCTTCAGAGAAAAATGAAGGTTGCTCCTCGTCTCTCGAAGACTCTATCTCGCTTTCTGAGACCTCAGAGACAGCGGCTCTGTTTGCTGAAGGAATCAACCCTCCTCTGTAATCGCCCAGAAGGGCTATGGTCAGCAGAGGAAGAAGGACCGCTAGAGTAAGGAAGACTCTTGGTGCCTTCGGTATTAGAAGCAGTCTTACGAATATCAATATCAGAGTGACATAGGCTCCAGTGTGGTGTAGAACGGGACTAACCGAAAGAGAAAATCCCACAATGAAGACTCCTGCAACTGAGATGTATTCGTTTCTGTCCATCGAGAGAACGATTCCTGCCATAGCTCCCAGTGCGGAAACCGACAGAGCTAAACCGCTTCTCAAAACTCCAAACAACAGAATAGTTGTTGTGAATAGCAGGGTTGGAAGAAGCAAGTAGACGCTGCACCCCGTCTTTGTTCGTCCGAGGTAAAAGAGAAAGGCTACAAGTCCAGCAAGACAGACGGCAAAAACGGCTCCTCCAGCGAAGAACAACTGCACGAAGCAGATCAAAAAGACTGTAGCGGCCCCCGTCACCGAGGTTCTATCGATTCTCAAGATCGATCAGCACCTCCTGGATCGACTGATTGTCTCCTACGATACGTACGATTATCTGTTCCTGTTCAAGAAGGACGGCACGCCTTCTGAGCTCTTCGATAGTTCTGGGAAGCATTTGGTAAGAGATAGTACGTTTGGTCCACGGTTCTCTGGGATTGAACGGAACAATAATAACAACTACACGGCTTGAGTGTGACCTTGCTTTAAGCAGATGCGGCAGGATCTCCTCTCCGAGATAAAGCGAGACTATTACGACCGTAGTTGAGGGATCGAAGCGTTCAAGATCTCCTTCCAGAACATCTGGAAGCTGGGGGCCCTGATCACTGCCTTTACTTTCGGAGAGCGCTTCGGCGAAATCTGTCCAGTCTCGGCCCGAATCGCTCAGCCTAAGTATCTTTTCACCGACAACTACGAGTCCTATACTTCCTCCAGTTTCATATGAGAACCTGACAAGACCAAGAGCAAGCTGGACTGCGATCTCTTCATAGTCGATTCTGATTTTCTCCCACACATCGCGGGCGAATATCTCCTTTGAAAGGTTGAGGTCGAGGTAGAGCAGGGTTTTGCTAACGGCGGTGTAGCCAAACTCCTTGCTCATGAGTTTTCCGAGCCTGGCAGATGCGTTCCAGTGGATCCTGTTAAGAGGCTCTCTTTCATACTCCTTAATACCCTTGAAATCGACCGGGTCCTCCATCAACTGGAAATCGCTTCGCTTACCTGGAAGGAGTTCTCTGAGTCTCAGGGGAAAGGAATCGAGATTCAGGACTCTCGGAAGCACAAGAACGGATTCGACTGCCGAATATGTTGCAGTGTGCGAGAAAAACCTAAGCGGATCTCTTGAAATGAGAACTACACGCGATATATCTTTCTTACCTCGCTTCCTGAAAGTCAGCCTAGTTTCTACTACAGAGTTATTGTCCGAAGAAAGGATTACTGAACTCTCCTCGGATCCAAGGTATTCTCTCTCCGCTCTTATGACAGGAAATATAGTACAGTTAAGAGATACCAGAGAGCCACCTTCGATTGTGTATTCAACAGTGAGAGATTCACCGGAGAAAAGCCTTTCTCTATCCGGGGAACGACTGATAACTAGCTTTCTTATAGTCGCTCTTGTGATGCAGTAATAGAGCCATACAATTGCTGAGAGAGTGAGGAATGTTGCCGAATACGCGTTGAAGAACAATATCGACCAGCAAATGGAAACTGCCGTCATTATTATTAGCGGTTTTCCTTTCGAGTTTATCTCCTCGAGTTCAAGCCTCTTCATAGTCCATAGGGATCGGTACAGACTCGACGATGTCCAGAACGATTTCTCTGCTAGATCTCCTCATGAGACGGGCTTCTGGCTTGATCATTATTCTGTGAGAGAGAATATCTGGAGCCACTTCCTTTACATCGTCGGGAATGATGTAATCCCTGCCTCTCAGTCCGGCTAGAGCCCTGGCGGTTTCCATCAAAGCGATTGAACCTCTTGGACTAGAGCCTAGCTGAACATCTTTGTGTCTTCTTGTTGCATTGACAATGGAGACAATATACCCGAGAAGGGAGTCCTCAATTGCGACCTCTTTGACCAGCCGAAGGACTTCGTTCAGCTCCTCGCAATTGGAAACAGATCCTAACGAAGTTATCGGATGCTCCCGAAAGATTCCCTTAAGCAGACTCTTCTCGCTTTCCTCGCCTGGGTAGCCCATTGTCAAAGATATGGCAAATCTATCCAGTTGAGCTTCGGGAAGAGGGAAAGTCCCTTCAAATTCGACGGGATTTTGAGTCGCAATAACGAAGAAGGGATGCTCCATATTGAAGGTCTTGCCGTCTACTGTGACTTGTCTCTCTGCCATAGCTTCGAGTAGGGCAGATTGCGTTCTCGGAGTTGTTCTGTTCACTTCGTCGACGAGAAGAATCTGGGTGAAAACCGGCCCCCTTCTGAACGTGAACTCTTTGGTCTTGAGGTTAAGAATACTGATGCCCGTAACGTCTCCTGGGAGAAGGTCGGGAGTACACTGCAGTCTGTTGAAATCGAGTCCCAGGGAAATGGCCAGACTTCTGGCCAACATCGTCTTCCCAACTCCGGGTACATCGTTTATCAAGACGTGGCCGCCGCTCAAAAGGACTGCGAGAACTCTCTCGATAATAGGTTCTTTGCCTACTATCACTTTCGATATGTTATTGGTGAGCTTGCTTCCGAAATCTTCAATGGAAATCATAAACCACCTCTTCAAATTCTATGACCTGTAGAGTCTAGCACAGGTTAACGCAAACTATCAAAGATATGTGACTCCCAAAGAAAAAGCGTATCTCTCTGAAAAGGAGATGCGCCACTTTCGTCAAGCTCAAAGAATCTTCAGAGTATCCACACTAGAGACCGAAACGAATCTCGTTCCACAGAGTGTTGTAAAGTCTAAGGTCCGGCCCGAGATCTTTGATCAATTCGGTGCTTTCCATTTCTTCAAAGGTGTAGACGGGCTCTTCCTCCATAAGCTCTCTAGCAGGCACGTTTGGAGAGGGAAGAAGTAGATAGTCTGAGATCATAGCCGCTATCTCGGGTCTCAGAATGAAGTTTATGAACAGATGAGCGTTCTCAACGTTATTCGAGCCTTTTAGAATAACGAAACTGTCGATCCACATCGTGCTGCCCTCAAAGGGAATGAAGAAATCGATGTCCTTAAGCTCTTCTTCGGTTGCCTCATAGAAGATGTTTTCTCCGTATCCGTGGACTACCCAGAACTCACCGGAGATTATTCCTTTGGCAAAGAGCTCGTTATCAAACTTGGCGATATTTCTCTTCCAGTTCAGGATTAGGTTCTTTGCTTCCTGAAGCTCATTGACATCGGTCGTGTTGACCGAGTATCCGAGATACTTCAGGGCGGCCCCAAAGACCTCTCTCATGTCGTCGAGCATTGTCATCTTTCCCTGGAGTTGAGGCAGTTCGAAGATCTTCCACGACCTCGGATAACTCTTGATGTACTTCGTATTGACTGCAATTCCCGTTGTTCCTACCATATAGGGGATGCTGAAGTTGTTGTTAGGGTCGTAATACATCTGTTCTATGACATTGGGATCAATATTGGCAAGATTGGGAACCAGCGACTTGTCTATCGTGAGCAGCATCTCTTCCTTGATCATTATGCTTGTGTAATCGGCTGAAGGCATAGCAAGATCGTAGCCGCGGGCACCTGCTTTGAGCTTTGCAAACATCGTCTCATTTGAATCGTAAGTGTCATAAGTCACTCTAATGCCGTACTCCTGAGAAAAAGCCTCGATAACCTCATCTGGTATGTAATCCGACCAGCCGTAGATGATCAGATTTCCCTGACCTAGCATCAGCGCGGAAACCAGAAGCGCAACAGCTGTAATGGTAAATCTCTTAATCAATAATCCCACCTCCTAGAAGATTAGCTTTCTGAATCTGCTTCCAAAGAAGGAAATAAACATAGTACCAACCAGAAGCAGTGTGGAAAGCGCGTTTATTACCGGGGAGACCCCGAACTTAATCATTGAATAGATCTTTAAAGGCAGTGTTGTAGATCCCGGGCCGGCGACGAAGAATGTTATTACGAAATCGTCTATTGACAGAGTGAGACTGAGCAGGAAGCCGGCAATGATTCCGGGCATGATAATTGGAACGATCACTTTTCTGAAGACCTCATGGGTTTTGGCTCCAAGATCTCTTGCAGCTTCAACCACAGAATAGTCGAAGTCTTCAAGTCTGGTCATAACCGTTACGGTAACGTAAGAGACACAGAAAGTAACGTGTGCCACGAAGATCGTAAAAAGGCCAAGAGGAACGCCGACGGCGACGAAGAAGATCAGCATCGAGACTCCCATCAAAATGTCCGGGATTATCAGAGGCGTGTACACAAGAATGCCCAGATAACCCTTCAGCCTTGACTGATACCAGTAGAGAGCCATAGCTGAGAACGTTCCTATCGCTGTGGCGGCCAGAGAAGAGGTCAATGCGATTATTACTGTATTGAGAAATGCCCTCCAGACATCGGCCTGTCTGAACAACTCGGAATACCACTTCAGGGTGAAGCCCGTCCAAGTAACTCCCTGTCTTGCGCTGTTGAAAGAGAGTACAATAAGCGCCACGATCGGCAAATAGAGAAAGACGAAGGCGAGCGTTGTGATCGTCATGGAGAATCTACGTCTTCCAATAACCTTCTTTGTCTCCATCAGATCTCTTCCTCTCTCATATAGTTTTCGCGGATCGTAAGCCGCCTCTTATTCTGTACCTTGTTTATTCTCATGTAGACCAGCAGGCCCAACGTAGATATCAGCAGGAAGATCATTGAGATCGCCGAGGAAGACGGCCAATCTCTTGCCACAGTAAGCTGTCTTGCAATAAGGTTTCCGAGCATAGCTCCATCCGTTCCGCCGACCAGATCGGGAATCGCGTATGAGCCGAGAGCGGGAATGAAAACTAGAATGATTCCCGCAATAATGCCTCCTCTAATGGAAGGAATAAGAACCTTGAAGATGGCCTCGGTTCTCTTCGCTCCTAGATCCATTGCAGCCTCAATAAGCCGGAAGTCGAACTTCTCTATTGCACTATAAAGAGGAAGAATCATATAGGGGAGATACATATACACTATGACAAGGATCACCGCACCTGTTGTATACATTAGAGTAAGAGGCTCTTCAAGACCGAGCAGCTGCAGGAAAGAGTTAATTACCCCGTTTCTGCCCAGAATGACCATCCAGCCGAATATCCTTACGAGGAAGTTGGTCCAGAAAGGAACGATAACAAGAGTGAGGTAGATGTTGCTTCTCTTCGATGTCGCTATGAAGTAGGCAGTCGGCAAACCGATTCCCAGGCAAATCACGGTGGCAACCAGAGAAATCCAAACAGTCTTCCAAAGTATCTGCCAGTACCCTGCGTTACCCAGCATCCGAGTGTAGCTTTCCAAAGTGAATGGAAGCTCCACTCCACCATATATTCCCGACGTCAGGAAACTGTACAGTATGATGATGAAATATGGTATCAGAAAGAAAACCGTCAACCAGAGAACTCCAGGCATCGAAACGAGGAATCCGGCCAGATTCCGATTACTCTTCAACTGGAACACCGCCCGTTTCTCTAAGAACGTAGCTATCATCTGCGAACCACCAGACAAAGACATCATCTTTCCAGGAGATGATGACTTCGTCTAGCAGATATCTAACATGCTGCTTGAACGCTTTCATATAGTATTCGCCGATAGCTACGGTGTACTTCGTCTGGTTTCCAAGATAAATGGTCTCGTCGACCACTCCCTTCAAGACGTTGAGCTTGGCGCCTTCGGGGACAACGGGTTTGTCCTTTGTAATCTTCACCTTCTCGGGCCTCAATGAGACCTGTATTTCCTGCCCCTCTCTTACTTCCATATCCTTGTAGAACCAGACTTTTCCGAATCTCTCGGTAACCAGCAGGAAGTATTCGGATTCTACTTTCTCGACGTTCCCGGTGAAGAAATTCGTCTCTCCAATGAAATTAGCAACAAAAGCATTCACCGGGCTCTCGTAGACCTCGAAAGGAGTCCCCAGCTGAATAATCTCTCCATCGTTCATCACGGCCACATGGTCGGAAATCGACATGGCTTCGCTCTGATCATGAGTCACATATATGAAGGTGATCCCCACTTCATCATGTATCGTGTCAAGCTCAACGAGCATGTGCTGTCTAAGCTTTGCGTCCAGTGCGGCGAGAGGTTCATCAAGCAGCAACACGGCAGGGTTTCCCACAAGGGCTCTTGCGATCGCCACGCGTTGTTTCTGACCTCCGGAGAGCTGTGAGGGCATCTTTTCAACGTGTCCGTTGAGGCGTGTAAGATCTATCATTTCCTTAACCTTGCGCCGGATTTCATTCTCGGGTTCCTTCCTGAGTCTCAGGCTGAAGGCTATGTTCTCAAAAACACTCAAATGAGGAAAGAGTGCGTAATTTTGAAAGACGGTATTTACTTCTCGTTCGTTGGGAGGAGTTCCAATTATGTTCTTGCCATTGAGAGTTATATTGCCGGAGGTAGGGTCCTCAAACCCGGCTATCATTCTTAGAATAGTTGTCTTTCCGCAACCGGAGGGCCCAAGAAGAGAGAAGAACTCACCCTGTTCTATCTTAAGAGAAACGTTGTCCACAGCTGTAAAAGAGTTATCGAAAACCTTCGTCACGTTCGATAGGACAACGGAGTGTTCTTTCAACTATTCTCACCTCCAGTCATCGTTAAAGCAAGTAACAGTATACCCTACAAAGCTCCGGAATTGTGTTAATTCAATTTGACTTAAGGAGTACAAAGACAACTACACTTGCCGTTATTGATAGCAAAGTAGCAACGGCAATTCTCCTCACAATTCTTGGATACTCAACCTTGAAGTATTCGCTCGTCAATACTAGGCAGAGATGGACTGGTGAAACAAGAACTCCCACAACTGCAAAAGTGTAGGCGAGAATCGTTGTAGAGAGTGTACCATAACCGTTGCCCATACTTAGAATCAGTGGAAGACTGAGTCCGACGCCGGCCTGAGTTACCCCAGTCATGAACCCCATGAGAAAGGGCAGAAGTACTACGAGAGTCAGCGGTGCAATCGACCAGGCCGTAAGTTCCGAACCCATAGATTGTGGAATCCCGACGGTCTCAACGAGGTTCTTGTAGAAGAATACTGTTAGAAGAAGAATGAAAGTCTTGTATTTCAAAGAAGAAACGAGAACCTTCTTCTTGTTTTTGTTTATAAGCATATATACTATCGAGGTTCCCAGAACTGCCAGCCACCCTGGCTGATTGAGAATTACAAGCACGATCACGGCGATAATCGGCCACGCGCTGATAATAAGCTCTCTCATCGCGAAATGGCTGTAACGGATTCTAATAGGTTTGCGAATCATAAGTAGATAGCCCGCAACAAGCGCAACGGCCCCAATGGGCATTAGCCATATTACCAGTGTGTTCAAACTGATTCTAGATATCCCCGAGGCAATTACGAGGGCTGGATAGAGCGGCCAGAAAAACTCCATCGCGTGTCTGAACCAGTAATTGAACACTAGTCCGTCTTCATTGGAAATCGTGGGATCGGCCCTTGCCAGATCTTTCACCATTGGAGCAGAAAACATCGCCCCTCCAGGCATTGGAAGAAGACCGATTATTGCCGGCATAAGGGCTATCGAGACTCTCGGTTCGGGGAAAAGCCTTTCAATGGCTTTCACAAACCTTGAAGAGTTGCCGCTCTTGTCCATTGTTTCTCCCATGAGATAAATCGAGAAGACTGTAATGATAACCTTCCAGAATTCCCAGTCTGTAATCTCTTCAACAAACGCACTAAGATAGTTTGTCGGGGAGATCATTAGCACAATACCAAGACCAATGACCGAGATCAAAAGCGATAAGGAAATGTCTTTGAGGATCTTTAGAGATACAATTAAAACAACGATAGCTATTGCAACTGCTAGAGTGTTCATTGATTCCTCCCAAGGGTACAGGTTAGCTTATCGAATTATTATATAATTTTGTTGAGGTAGAAGTAAATGGAGAATGTGGTTTTTGCAAGACGTTATTCCGATCATCCTGAAATAATAGAGAGATCCGATAGCGATAAAGGCTCAAGAATAATTCTGAAGTCCAACTATCCGAGTGGCTTTTCAGAGAACGGAGATCTTCCTCTATACCTTTACAACGGAGGAAGAAAGGGGACTGTTCTCTTCTTTCATGGAAGGGGGGAAAAGAACCTCGATTACCTGAGGTGGTTTCCCGAAAACCTTGCGAAGACGGGTTACTCCGGTGCTATGATGATACTTCCCTATCATTTCGAAAGAACCCCCATAGGCTACAGATCGGGAGAGCTGTTTCTCGATCCTAGAACAGATGTTCTTAGAGAGCGTTTTGAAAACGCGGTTGTTGACGGTCTTACATGTTTGAATTACCTCAAATGGGAGTGCCCTCCCCCTTACTTTCTGATGGGATACAGCTTTGGAGGCTTCATATCTGTCATAACGGCGGCTCTCGACAGGTCGATCTGCGCACTCTCGCTCGTCGTCACGGGCGGGAATTTCTACCACATAACCTGGAAGAGCTTCGTGACAGGTGTGATGAGAGTCAAATACGAAGAGGACGGGTCCTGCAACAAGGAGAAATGCAAGAAACTGCATAGTGAAGATTACGAGAGATACATCCGTTCCTTGGAGGGCCCTGAGCTGGAAATCGGCAGTGCTCCAATATCTTGCTTTGAGTACGACCCACTGACATTCGCGAAGTTTGTCAAGTGTCCGACTCTCATAAACGGTGCCCTCTTCGACATTTTCGTCCCCAGACGCTCCACAAAGGAACTCTCAGAGAGGATACCAAATTCGACACTCCGATGGATGCCTACAGGCCATTTGACCTCAATACTCCTCAAGAAGACGATTCTGAAAAGATCAATAGATTTCTTCGAAGGAAAATGTAAGAGGGAAAGCCGGGGTTAGATCTTCGTGGCAAGAGTTAGGAGATAAGAAATTGGTGCTCCGTTGAACGGCGCGAGAGAAAGAGTCTGTTCATCGTTCCAGAGCAGAGCGAGGATCTGTTCTTCGTTCTTGGTTTAGATACAAAAACCACGAACACGAATTCTGAATGGAGTTCATAATGACGGATTCTTCGCTCAGCGACCAGCGGATTTTTTCTCTTAAGTACACAGCGGTTCTTATGCTTGCAACTTGGAACATGCAACTCGCAACTGTTCTTTCGAAGGACGGGTCCTTGCTCTTGGACGGTCAACGGATTACGTCTCTTTCCAGCGTTCAGCGGCTCTTTTTTTGCTTCCTGCGAAGCGGCATCACTTCCCCGGATGTTCTTTCGGGCCTCACTTCCTGCCGAAGGCAGCCTTGCGTCCGCCGATGTTCTTCGGCGCCTACCTTTAGTCTGATCTTTTGTTTTTCGCACCTAGATCTTGCAACCTGGAACTGGCAGCTGGTCTCGGCCGCGAAGCGAAACTGGCGAAGGCGAAGCCTTCACAGGCGCTATGATTTTCGCCTTTTGACTGGACTCTGTCAGCAGACTGCTCCTCATCACACGTAATCAAAACCGTAGTCTGGAAGAGTTATAGGAAGACCCTTGAACTTGCTGCAGCATAGAATCTCCTGGTTAAGCTCGGCCAAAGAGAGTCTTTCAGCACTCTCCAGAAATCTGTCGTAATCCTCCGAAAGCATTACCTCGGTGAAATAGCTTTCCATCTGATCGAAGAAGTGGCGTTTCGAAATGACCTTTGCCGTTCCCGGAAACTCGCATGGCAGGCTTTCTTCGCTTCTGAATAGTCTGTCGGCGATTATAGTGCACTCTTCAAGTCCTTCTTTTTCTATGAAGCTTCTTGTCAAGGATATTACGTCCTTGCTGCTGCCTCCATATTCCACAACGTGATTCCCCGTTTCCATTTCCACAACGGTGATGTACGCTCTGTCGTTGATATAGGTCTTTGTCTTTCTGGCCACTGCGTATCCTGTCGAGAAGATCTTCTCAAAATCCGAAAAGCTTCTGATGTATCTGACGGGTTTCAGTCGGTACAGGTCAAGAATCCTTCCGATGTCGGTACGCTTCGCTTCTCTCATCGCGGTTGCTCTACCATGTTTCACTACAATCTTTTTGAGACCGGGGGGTTTGACCGCTCCAAAACGCTGATACATCCCTCTTCCTCCGGATATGATGAGCAGTGATAGTCCCAGATCTATAGCCAGTTCCTCTGCCTTGGCAAGAGTCACGGCGCCGTAATTCTTTCCGCGGTAGTCTGGGTGAGTGCATAGCGAACCAACGAGTCCAACTTTCATTCTGTGACCGAATAGAGATATTTCTCTGGGAAGGAGCCCGATCATCGCTACAGGTCTTCCAGCCTCTTTGACAACGGTTATGTTCTTAACGTTTTCCTCGGAGAAAAGCACAGGAAAGATCTTGCCCATTTCAGTATTGAAGACCAGAGATGCGAGCTCAATAGCTCCTTCGAGATCTCCGATCTCAGCTCGGACGGGGCTGCTCAAGAGAACACCTCCCAACATCATCTTAATCAGCTATATAATTGATAATCTCATAAACACGAGTTAGCTGCAAGATTTATGATTAAATAGAGTTTGATAATTAAATCGAAAGGGTGATTTCGTTGTCCGAGACAGTGCACAGAATAATGCTTGATGACAAAGAATTGATAGTTATTGGTACCGCCCACGTATCAAAGAACAGCGCCGAAGAAGTGAAGACGATCATTGAGGAAGAGAAACCCGATTCCGTTGCTATAGAGTTGTGTAATTCCCGTTATCAATCGATGCAGGATCAGGATAGATGGAAGAAGACCGATATCGCAAAGGTTGTTAAGGAGAAGAAATCCTTTCTTCTTCTGGCAAATCTCATACTCTCTTCCTATCAGAAGAGAATGGCGAAGCAGATAGGAATTCAAGCTGGACAGGAGATGCTGCAGGCTATTGAGTCGGCAAAAGAGATAGGAGCGCAGCTTGTTCTCGCGGATAGAGATATTCAGGTTACTTTCGCAAGAATATGGGGAAATCTCGGCTTCTGGGGAAAGACGAAACTCTTCTTCACTCTCGTTCTGTCAATTTTCAGCGATGAGAAGATAACCGAAGAAGATCTTGAAAAGATGAAGTCGGGTGATATGCTTACATCGGCTCTTAGTGAACTTTCAAAGTCTTTTCCGCAGCTGAAGGAGACTCTTATTGACGAGAGGGACAAGTTTCTTGCCCAGAAGATCAAGACGGCTCCCGGAAAGAAAGTAGTCGCAGTCGTTGGTGCCGGACATGTCCCGGGTTTGAAAGAGGCTATAAAAGAGGATCAGGACCTTGCGGCACTCAGCAAGATCCCTCCGAAGAAGAAGACCGGTAAGATTATCGGCTGGACCATATCAATAGTCATTATTGCTCTCATAGTATCTACTATTATCGTGAACAGGGATGCCGGATTAGACCAGATACTGGCCTGGATCCTCTGGAACGGATCGCTTTCTGCTCTGGGGACTATTGCAGCTCTTGGCCACCCTCTCTCTATATTGACTGCTTTCTTCATCGCTCCGGTGAGTTCCTTGAACCCTATTCTCGCTGCCGGGTGGTTTGCCGGTCTTGTGGAGGCGCTGGTGAGAAAGCCAAAGGTCTTCGACTTTGAAAACTTGAACGAAGATGTAAGTTCATTCAAGGGGTTCTGGAAAAACAGAGTAACTAAAATCCTTCTCGTTGTTGTCTTCGCGAACGTTGGAAGCAGTGTGGGGACTTTTATCGGGGGAGCCGAGGTCATTAGGATCTTTGTTAAGTCTTTCTTCGGATAAGAGGATGCCTGCGTTCTTGAATGCTTTCATTGTAGAACAAAGAGACTGACGAAATTGCTGAGAGTGTACCCAAGGTTGGTTTCTAGGAGCACATAGGTTCCTGAAGGAAGGAATTTCAAACAGCCGGCTACTTCTGATCGGGAGAAGATTTGCCGATTGGGCCCTTGCAGCCTACTTTATTCTTGATGAAGATGGTTTCTCAGTTGCGTAGAATGTCCTTGGCACGGTGAGCTTATCGAAGGAGAGGGATACGTCGATAGAGAGAAGTAACAGACATCGGTTTATCCGGCAAATTCTCAGTAACTAAGGCTAGTTTGTTCTGTAATGCATCACAATTAAATCTACTCAAGAGAGAAGTTCTTCGTCTTTTGAGTCCAAATGTAATATAATAGTATCGTAAGACATTGCTTTTTTATGAAGCGTTGATTACTTCAGTATCGATCATGGATTACACTGTTTTTTTTGCTCTTTGATAATCTCTCTCGTTTCTTGTCATTACCTAGGTGAAACATCTTTATCCCAGTCAAAACTGTGTCTCTTACGAACTGGCAACTACAAAAGGAGGCGAAAAAAGTGAAGAGAAGACTAACAACTTCTGTGTTAGTGATATTGTTGCTGCTCGGCGGGCTTGCGCTTGCAGTGCAGAAGGGGCCCTATCCTGATCTTGTCTATTTCAACGTTAGGATGTCCGAAGATATCGCTCTGAAAGATACTGCCGAAGGGATGACCGATATCTTCATGTGGGGTCTATCTGGTCCCCAGATCTTCGGACTCGATCAGGCCACCAGAGACAAGCTCGATTTGTATGCCGTTCCATCCGGTTCGTGGTCGCTGCTGATGAACCCGATTCCCAACGAAGCGCCCTATGTAGTAGAAGTTGGGGGCAAGGAGTACTTCAATGCCTTTGCTATCAGGGATATCAGGTTTGCGATTAACGACCTGATTAACAGACAGTACCTAGTCGATGAGATTCTTGGAGGTGCAGGCACTCCGGCCTTCACTATGGCTACAACGGGACAGCCTGGAACGTACCGTTATAACCTTCTCGCAACGAAGTTTGGCTTTACAGCAGAGGGTAACGAGGCAAGAGCTTTGGAAGTAATAGAAAGCTCTATGCAAGCTGCGGCTAATCTTCCGGAAAATGTCGGAAGGCTTGTGAAGAGAGCCGATGGCTTCTGGTACTTTGACAATGAGCCCGTTACGATCAAAATCGCCATTAGAGTGGACGACCCTCAAGGCCGCCTAAAGGAAGGAGATTACATCGCCGATCAGCTGGAAAAGGCAGGACTGAAGGCTGAAAGGCTTTATTGGGACAGGATCAAATGCAGCAGCGTTGTTTACGGTGGAGATCCGGCGGAATTCACCTGGCAGATGTACACAGAAGGCTGGGGAGCAGGAGCAACAAGAGCCTTCTGGGAGCATATCGTCGCCCAGATGTATGCCCCGTGGTACGGGTACATGCCAGGTGGAATGACGGAAGGCTTCTGGAACTATCAACAGGATGAGATTGATGAGGTTACACTGAATGCCTATACCGGAAACTTCCTGACCGAGGAGGAGTACTGGGAACTGGCGCTGAGAGGTCTTGAGCTGGGTCTTGAGGATGCAGTCAGGATATATGTTGTAAATCAGTTGGATTTCTTCGTTGCCAACTCGGCGAGACTGAAGCAAAGATTCGCTTATGGGCTTGGGGACGGTCTCAACACCTGGTCGATAAGAACTGCCGTTACAGATGACCGAACGCTATTCATAACGCAGTTCTCAGCTATGGGGTCGCTCTTCATGGATGCCTGGGACCCGATAGGGACGGACGGTTTTGACAGCGTATACTCGAATTACATAGCCGGAAACCTTTATGATTCCGCGATGTTCGAAAGTCCGGCATCAGCTATCCCCACACCTTTAAGAGCGGTACCGGTTGAAGTTGAAACCAGGGCAAGGCGTAACGAAGAGGGAGATGTAGTAGGCGACTTTGATGTTCCCGCAAATGCGATAAATTACTGCCCGTTCAACGAAGCCTGGCTGAAGGTTGGAGAAGGGAAAAAATCGATGTCTATGGCTACGTATGAGTTCAGATTCGGCAACTTACATCATGGACAACCAATTTCGGTAGTTGATTTTCTGTACGCTCAGGGCTTCCAGATGGAATGGGCCAACAAAGAGGGCGATGATGACCTCCAGTACGAGCGGGCGTATTCCTCGTCGCTTAAGAATTCGTTGGATACTATAATAGGCTGGGTATTGAACGAGGATGATACCATAACGGTGTATTTCGACTACAACTTCCCCGCGAGCAAGGAAAGAGTTGCTAGTTGGGGAGCGCCGGGTATAAGTGTCTCTGCATCGGGCCATGCGGTCGGTTGTGCATGGGAGATCGCAGAAGCAATGTCGTTGCTTGTAACTGAAGGCAGCAAGTCCGGCACTTCTTACTCAATAACTATGGATCCTGCCTTCACCGAAGTCGATGCTATTGCTCCTGCGTGTGTGAAAGACATCAGAGCTAAACTTGTCGAGATGAAGGAAAGGAAACACATTCCAAACTACATCAAGGAGTTTGTGGATGAGCAGTATGTTCTCGAGAGATACGATGCGGCGATCAAATTCATAGACAACTACGGTCATGCTTACATCAGCAACGGTCCGTTCTATCTCTCAAGGTTCGATTCAACATCTAACTTCATGGAACTAAGAGCTTTCAGAGATCCAAGCTATCCATTTGAAGACACCTACTGGATAGAGGAACTGAAGACGCTAAGACTGGAGATTGAGAGTATCGAAACCCCCGCCTTCATAGGGAAGGGTAGCGATCTTCCAGTAACGGTTCACGTCGCGGAAGTCACGTACCCGATTGACGAGTCGGTTCCTGCGACAGTCGGAGAAGTAACGGTTTCTTTGATTATCGGTCAGGAAAGTGTCGAGTTCAAGGCTGTTATGGTCCAGCATGGCGTCTTCGAGTGCACGATACCGGCAAGTGTGTTTGAGAAACTCGAGTCTGGATCATACGTTATCATGGCTATTGCGGAGCTTGAAGGAGCTATCCCAGCTTCGGCTTCCACTTCGGTGGTCCTCTTCTGATAGCTTTCTGAAGAGCTATTTGAAGAGTAGTTCGCAATTTGGAGAGGTAGTGTTTTTTGCACTGCCTCTCCTTCAGTTTCTCAAGGAAACGCGGGTTCGAGAAATGAGGTGCGATGAAAGAGATTTTGCTCTGTAAGGTAGATCTCGAGAATCTTCTGCTGTCTGCAAGACGGCAGTCACTGTTGGACAAACTCAACGTCTATCGATGAATGAGAATGGGACCAGTTCATGACCGAGTGAAGATAACTCAAGAGATACCCCAGAAAATCTGGGATCTTGTTACTTCATGAAGCATGGCTACAAGGAGAAGAACTCTTCTTAAGTCTCAAGAACTCTCTTTTGAACAGACCCGCAAATAGGGTATCGAAAGTCGTCTCAACATAAAAGAATCAGAAATCGCTCCAGTGAGATTAGTTTAGAACCTACGGTGCTTCTAGTATCCCCTAACTTTTCTCAAGAACCTTTCAACTTCTTCAGAAGGGATCTCCAGATGGCCGGGCCTTGCGCCTGAGAGATGGGTTATCTGCGCCAGAAATTCCAGTGTTTCGAGCTTGGCGTAAGCCTCTTCTATGCTTTTACCGGTAACAGTGACACCGTGATTCCTGAGAACAAAGGTTCTCGAACCCTGCTTCAGGCCTTCACCGAATACCTCTGCGAAATCGTCTGTGCCTGGCATTTTGTAGGGCAGATAAGTTATTGGAGCCAGCATGAGCGCCGTTTCGGGCAGGACGTTTACCGGGAACTCCTTCTGTTGAACGGCCATAGTCGTTGCATGAACAGGATGAGCGTGAAAAACGGATACAACTTCGTTACACTCTCTGTAAATCTTCAAGTGCATCCTGTATTCAGACGATGCTTCTCTTCTTCCTCTCACCTTGTTTCCCGCAAGATCGACCTCAACCAGATCCTCTTCCGTCAAAAAATGCTTCACCATTGTTGTAGGAGTTATCACAATATGATCTCCGATTCGAACGCTCATGTTTCCGCCGGTGCTTTCCGTTAGTCTTCTGTCCCACGCCAGCCTTGCAAAAAGGACCAGTTCTTCTCTCAAATCCATAATGGCCTCCATTCTGTTCGATATTCTGCTCTATATAATATAGAATGAAATAATTATAAGTCGATTTTATTATAGCGGGTTACTTTTCTTTGCCGAGAACAGTTGCAAGTTGTCAGTTGCAGTGTGCCAAGATGACGTCAAGGACTGTCATTCGAGAGCTTAAACTTCTGAGCCTGCGCTGGAATCCACTCACTTTCTCATCCTGTAGTGGTTCTGTACGGGATCTAATCTCGACCGTCTTGAGCTGCGGACGATGTAAGAGGTTTGAGGCTAGAGGTCAGAAAGGCAAGATCTAATTGCTCTTCTTACCTCTTACCTCTTACGTCTTTTTTTTGCGATCTCGATCTTGCGAATTAGTGCACACCCTCTGCCACTGCTTGGCCCTCCTTTTTCAAGAGAGGACTTAAGATCAGGATCATCAGGAGCCAAATGCTGCATACACTGCCAAGAGAGAAGAAGCATAATATGATTTCTTTTAGCTCCCTAACTTATGGGTAATGATGAACTCTCGAGAGAGGATCAAGAGCTTTTCAAGGCTTTTGGAGATCCCGGACCCTTGCCTGCCCTCTTTGCTTTTCCCTTCTCTTTATTCATTTAAATGGAAGGCTTGACCAAAAACGAAGAACAGATCCTCGCTTTGGAACGAATAACGGGTTCTTTGTCAACGAACGGAGAACCAGTTTCTCTTGCTCTTTCGAACCCCCAACCACAAACCTCCGACCCCGGCCTTCGCTCTTACAACTAACAACTTGCATCTTGCAACTGATTTTTCGCTCTTACCAACCCCCAACCTGCAATCCCCGACCTCGGCTCTCCCTTCACAGCGTTCAGCGTATCCTAGCAAGCAGCGAGCGGCTCTTTTCGGCGAACCAGTCTCTTTTGCTCTTCCAACCTCTGACCACTGACCTCTAACCTCGGTCTATTTCAAAGATCGACAATCTTCCCTGGATTGAGCACATTGTTCGGGTCAAAGACCTTCTTTATGCCGCGTATTAGTTCAAGCTGGGATTCATCGATTATCGATGCGAGATACTTCTTTCTCTTGATTCCTATGCCATGTTCTCCGCTGATACAACCTCCGAGCTCTGTTGTTTTCGAAAAGAGCTCCCGTTCGGCAAGCGGGAGATTTCTGTCCCATTGGTCTTGAGGAAGGTTTCCTTTTATGAAGGTTACGTGCACATTTCCATCGCCTGCATGACCAAAGGAGATCATCTCAAGACCATACTTCTCGGCTATCTCTTCGGATGCTTTTATCAGTCTTGGTATACTTGCCATCGGAACGGAGACGTCTTCCATGCTGTGTATTGGGCTTACTGCCGCGAGGGCTTCAGCAATCGATTTTCTTGCCTTCCATAGTTTGTCTCTTGTATTTCTGTTGTCCGCCACGAAGGCCTCAAGACCACCGGCGGCCATAGCTGCCTCGCCTAGCTTCACATAGTCATCAAAGATCGAATCCTTGCTGTTGCCTTCTACTTCAATTATCAGATGGGCTCCGGCATCTGAGTATGGGAACTCCACATTCAGGAATCTGCAGGTTGCTTTGATAGATGAGGCGTCCATGAATTCAAGAGAAGTCGGAACAACTCCGGAGCCGCTCATTAGTTTCGGCACTGCTGATATCGCAGTATCAATATCTGGATAGGGCACGAGCAGTGCGACTGAATACTTTGGCTTCGGAAGGAGCCTTAGGATAATTTTGGTCACTATTCCAAGAGTTCCTTCCGAACCGACCAAGAGGTGAACGAAGTCAAATCCGCTGACATCTTTGAGCCTCTTCCCGCCGAAAGTTGTCACCTCACCGGAAGGTAGAACCACCTCGAGACCGTAAACGTGAAATCCGGTGGGCCCATACTTCATGACCTTATTTCCGCCGGCATTCTCAGCAACGTTACCCCCGATCGACGAGCTTTCGCTGCTGCAGGGATCCCCCCCATAAACAAGGTTGTGCCTGTCTGCCAGTTTCTGGATCTCTCCGGTGATAACCCCCGGCTCCAAAGTAATCATCATGTTGGCTTCGTCGAATTCAAGGATCTTGTTCATCTTTTCAAAACTCATGACAATTCCCCGGAAAGACGGAACTGCACCTCCGGATAGTCCGGTTCCTGCTCCACGCGGAGTTACTGGAATCAGATGCTCGTTTGCAAATCTCATAATCTTCGAAACCTCGGCAGTGCTCACCGGGAAAGTAATTACCTCGGGTCTCACGGCTTTCACTTCTGCCGTCTCATCTCTCGAGTATCGATCCAGAGACTCTTCGTCGTACTTCACAGGGATTTGTAGATGCCTTTGAAGCTCTTCTATTAGGTTGGCATTAAGCTGTCCGTATTTCATTTTTTCACCTCCGACTCGAGGGCTTCTACGAGATCGTTCAAGATCTCTACGGCATCTCCTACAAGCCCGATGTCTGCGAAGTTGAATATCGCTGCGTTTCTGTCTCTGTTTATTGCAACTATGAATTCAGCAGTCTGCATTCCTGCAATGTGCTGAACGGCTCCGGAAATTCCTGCAGCGATGTAGATCTTCGGCTTGACCGTGTGGCCGCTTAGTCCTACCTGGGCTTCATGTCCGACCCACTTCGAATCTACTATCTTTCTGGAAGCACCTACGGTCCCATTAATCAGCTTTGTAAGTCTGTAGATCGGTTCCATGTTCTCAACTTTTCTGAGACCCATCCCTCCCGCGATTATTACCTCTGCGTCTTGAACGCCTTTCTTTCCTTCGCCTATTGGTTTGAACTGGAGAAGCGTTGCGTTTGTCTCGATCATCTCTGGAGTAACCTCGAAGGATTCCGCTTCGCCGCTTCCCATGTAGGGTTCCTTCAAGGCCGAGAATGTCTTTGGCCTAACCGTTGCCATCTGGGGCCTGTGGTTAGGGGTCTTGATCGTAGCCATTATATTGCCTCCGATTGCCGGTCTGGTTTGCAGCAGATTTCCTGTGTCCTCCTCAATATCCAGTCCGGTGCAGTCGGCAGTAAGGCCGGTCTTCAACAGCGCGGCCAGTCCGGGCATGTAGGTTCTCCCCGAAGTCGTCGCCGGGGCAAGCACGATTTCCGGCGAGAGTTTCTTGACGATCGCGGCAAGAGTCTTTGTGTAGGGCTCAAAGTTGAATCTTCCGAGACTCTTATCTATAGCCATGATAATTTTGTCGGCCCCACCGGAGAAGAGGGATGCCGTTGCATCTTCTTCAAGTCGATTGTCAGAGAGGACCGCTACCGAAACGTTGAAGGGACGCTTGAGTGAAAGTTCTCGGGCCTTCCCCAGTAGTTCATATGTACTCGAATGGATTTCGCTTCCTCTTCTTTCTGCGATTACCAGGAGATCACTCATGATTCACCTCCAGATATGGAAGCAGTCTCTTTTTTATCTCATCTATCCCATGTTTTAGATCGCTTCCTTCGTACATCTCGACCTTTCTTGAGAGTTTTGGGGTTCCTATCCTTACTACTCTCGTAGGTGAACCAGTCAGACCGGTCTCCGATGGATCCATTGCAAGAGAATCGTTTCCGATTCTCTCAACGGGCGCATCTTTCGCCAGTTTCTTGCCACTCAATGTCGGAAGTCTCGGCTCGTTAACGTCTTTTGTCACCGATATTAGTGAAGGCAGAGGGAGATTCCATATCTCTTTGCCGTCCTCTACTTCGCGTTCAACGGTAATCCCGTTATCCTCGAGATCGACTATGCTGGAAACATAGGTCGCTACCGGTATGCCCAGCATGGCTCCCGTCTCGGGTCCGACCTGCCCTGTCTCGCCGTCTGTTGCCTTTTCCCCAGCAAGGATCAGGTCAAACGGGCCTTCTCTTTCCGCGAATCTCGCTAGAGCCATGGCTGTGGCCCATGTATCGGCTCCCGCAAATCTTCTGTCTGTAAGGAGAACCGCCCTGTCGGCTCCCATGGCAATCGCCTCTCTTACGGCCTCTTCTGCCACAGGAGGTCCCATAGAGACCACGGTGATCGAATGATCACCTGCTTCCTTAAGCATCAAAGCGGTCTCCAGCGCATGAAGGTCAAGCGGATTAATAACTGTCCCAACTCCTTCTCTTATCATCGTCCCCGTTTCGGGATTGAGCTTAACTTCATCGGTATCCGGAACTTGTTTTAGAAGAACAAGAATCTTCAAAATGAACTCCCCCTCGAACTGTCATCTCTATTCAATATTAATACACAGGTCGATCACTTTCTCACAGGAGAGCAGCAGGTAAACAAACTCGGCTTGAGAGATTGGTTCTGTCTGATTCGGGAAGAAGAGAATCCGCGAAACCGTTACGGTTCAAAAAACCAAACCAATGAATGAATGAAGAGAATGAAATACCAACACTTTGCCGGAAGTGAACAAACCTATCGAGCACAATTATGATTATATTACTCTTAAGTTAGGTGAGAACTTACGAGATTTGCTACTTGCAATGAATATAGCTATTACAGTCAATACTCAATAGACTGCTTTTCATGAAGACTTTCTTGTTTTTTGTAATGATCGTGATATGATATTTGGGACCGGGGTGAATCGACAATAATGAAGAAAACCTTTCTCACATTGCTTGTATCGATTCTGTTGTTTACATCAGTAATTGCAGAAAAGCTCGTTTTTGGTGGGGATAATGCTTATCCACCGTATGAGTTTGCTGATAAAAACGGCGAGTCCACCGGTTTCAATGTCGATTTGATGCGTGCGGTTGCAGACTCGGCCGAACTGGATATTGAGATTGAGCTTGGTGAGTGGAACAATGTTGTCGAAAAGCTTCAGTCGGGAGAACTTAACGGTCTATTAGGGATGGCCGTTACTCCCGAGAGACAGAAGATATATAGCTTCTCGATTCCCCACAATACCCTCCATATGGGGATATTCTATAGAAAGGGTCAAAAGGAAACGACAGTTGAAGACTTGTTCGGTAAAGAAATAGTAGTTCAGCGCAACGGAGTTATGCATGATTATCTGCTCGAGAATTCAATTACAGACAAAATCATTGCCGTTGAATCTCCGATAGAGGGACTGAAGCTTCTATCCTCAGGAAGTGGCGACTTTGGTCTTTTCGAGAAGTACCAATGTCTCTACTTTGCCAAGGAGAACAAGATCGATAATCTTGAAGTTTCGAGTACCGCGCTCTTCGATAGAGACTACGCTTTCGCAACGGCAAAAGACGACTTCGTTCTTCTCAATAAACTGAATAAGGGCCTCCTGCTTGTAAGAGAGAGCGGGGAATACGGCATGATTTTCGAGAAGTGGTTTGGCTCTGCAAACTGGTTCGAACAGAATAAGAAGCATCTGTTGGTGGCCGCAGGACTTCTCGTTTTCTTTGCCATTGGTCTGTTTTTCCTCTGGTTCTGGAATCACACTCTTAAAAGACGTGTCAAGGCAAGAACCGAGGAGCTTGAGAAGAAGGCAACTGAAAACGAGCGCCTGAGGGCCAAGATAAGAAGTCTCCACGATATTGCCTTCAAGATGGAGAGCTGCACAGAAGAAGAGGAAGTCTATGATCTCATTGTTAAAGCAGCCACCGATATTCTGAGTTTCGACTATTACACTCTGGATGTTGTTGAAGGAGACTATCTAGTTGTCAAAAGACATTCTGGTAACATTGAGGTCAACTCTCGCGTTCCGAAGTATGAGGGGATTGCGGGAAGAACATTGAGAACAGGGAAGACAGTGATCCTCGATGACATCTCGAAAGAAGATGATGCTAAGCCTTCAAGCAGTAAGATTAAGGCACTACTTAGTGTTCCTATTGGAAGTTTCGGTGTTTTTCAAACGGTCACCATTGAATCGGGAAGCTTCAAACAAGAAGATGCCGAGCTTGCCGAGTTGTTGATGCTTCACGCTCTTGGAGCCTTTGAAAAGATCAAGAAAACTAAAGAAATACGTTTCCTTGCTTTCCACGATTCGCTGACTGGCCTCTACAACAGGACCTTCTTCGATGAAGAAGTGTCCAGGGTTGACACTTCGAGGAATCTTCCGATTTCAGTCATTTTTGCGGATGTCAACGGGCTGAAGGCACTAAACGATTCCTTCGGCCATTTCTACGGCGACGATTATCTGAAGACGATATCTCGCACAATTAAGGAATCCTGCAGGCACGAGGATCTCGTCGTTCGATGGGGTGGAGATGAGTTTGTTGTCCTTCTTCTGAGAACAGACACCGAAAAGGCAGAGGAAATCGTCTCAAGGATAGAGGAAAACCTGAGCAAGGTGGGATGTTTCTCTGTGGAAGCTAGCGCCTCTTTTGGAGTTGCCACTAAGAAAGATCTGGTAACTGATTTTTATGACGTACTTAGGAATGCAGAACTTGCAATGTATTCGAAGAAAAGAGAACTGAACAGTAAGACTGATTCCAGAGGGCCAAACTTTCCAGAAGCAATCCGCGATGATTAAGAGTGATTAAAGACGATTATGTCTTCTTTCTGACTCCAAACTTCTAATTACGAAAATTTTCTCTGTTTTTCAAATTTGTTGCGAGTTCGTTCGCTTGCTATAATTATTTTGTTTGTACGTACATGTGTACGTGCGTATGTACAGAACAACCATATAAGGAGGGTTTTGCTTATGCGTAAAGTACTTATGTTACTCGTTATGGCTTCACTTCTATTCGGAGCCACTCTAGGTTTTGCAGTTTACGAAATTGCCTTCATAGTTAAGGCAACCGACTCTGACTTCTGGCAGTACACAATTGTGGGTGGCAAGAATGCCGAACACGATCTCCAGGGACTAGTTAACGTCACGGTCTACGGACCTCCGTCCGAAGCCGATATCGATCTTCAGATATCCATACTCGAAGATGTTGTTAACAAGAAGCCTGATGCAATAGTCATCTCATCCACAAGTTCAGAGGCTCCTTCTCTTATTCTGGATGAAGCTTTCAAGCAGGGAATCAAGATAATCCTTATTGACAACTTTGTCTATGACACTGGTTACAACTCATTCCTCGCAACGAACAACGCCGTTGGTGGCGCTGCTGCCGCTGACAAGCTAGTTGAGGCTCTAAAGGCTAACAACAAGCCTCTCGACGGAAAAGTTGGCTTGATTAGCGCCATGGCTGGTGTCCAGGTTCTAACCGACAGAGACAGTGGATTCATGAACAGACTGAAGGAGATCGCACCCAATCTGACAGTTCTTCCGACGATCTATGTTGACAATGACATTTCTAGAGCAGCCAACGCAGCAGAGGATCTACTTGTTGCTCATTCCGACCTGGTTGGTTTCTTCGCTGACAACAACCACACTGGTATCGGTGTTGCGAGAGTTATCGAACAGAGAGGTCTAGAGAACCAGATAATGGCCGTTGCTTACGACTCGGATCCTCTGGAAATCGAGGCACTTGACAGCGGAGCACTTAAAGCACTTATTGTTCAGGACCCCCATGGTATGGGATATAAGGGTGTTATGTACGCCTTCATGGCAATTCACGGCGAGCCTCTTCCCGAATACTATGACACTGGTGTCTATATCATCACCAAGGACATTCTTGAAGAGTCTATGGAGATACTTGATCCATTTTCTAGAAAGAGGTATTGATTCTTAAGTTGTTTTAAATGAACACGATGGGCAGCGAAAGCTGCCCATTTTCAGAAATTCTTGCCTATCCCGGGAGGTACTTATGAATAGAGATATTCCTTTTAACAGGCGTTTCGATAACACTTTGTTGAATCCTGAATCGAAGTGGGAGGATATTGAGAACTTCGTTGACGAAACACTAGAGTACAATTTCAGAAATGTAGTTGTTCCGTGGTATGCGATCCCTACTTATGTCATTGAAAAAGTGGAGGGAAGTGAAGTTGGAATTAACGTGGGTCCAGGAGGGTTTCCGCTCGGCATGGTTCCCATTGAGTTGAAAATGAGGGAAATCGAATACTACATGTCTCTCGGAGAGGCGGTTACTGATTTCGACATAGTGATCAATGTTTCCGCTGTGAAGTCGAATAAATGGGATCTCGTTGAGAGAGAGTTTGTAGTTCTTTCTGAGAGAGTGAAGAAAGGAAACAGAATCTGCAAGTTTATAATAGAGACCAGCAGACTCACAGAAGATGAAATTGTGAAAGTCTGTGAACTTATAGTTGATGTGCCAACAATAGATTTCGTTAAGACCGGGACTGGTTTTGGCCCAAGAGCAACGTCTTATCGCGATGTTGAACTGATTAACTCCGTCGTTTCCGGGAAGAAAGAGATCAAAGTTTCCGGTGGCGTCAGGACTCTCGAACAGGTCGAGAAATTCATGGAGCTGGGAGCGACCGTTTTCGGCTCAAGTGCCAGTGTTTCAATTCTCAAAGAGTATGAGAAGAAATACGGGAGCTAAAGGAGTGCGATGGCATGCCTGATGAAAAGACTGTAATCGAGCTTGAAGGGATAAATAAGAGTTTCCCTGCTGTTAAGGCTCTTGACGACGTCTCCCTCTCCGTCAAGAGTGGTGAAGTAAGGGGTCTTGTAGGAGAGAACGGAGCAGGTAAATCAACTCTGATAAAGATAATTACAGGAGCTTACACGAAAGATTCGGGGGCCATGATCTTCGAGGGAAGCGAAGTGACCAGGAACTCTCCTCTGATTTCCAAGGCACTCGGGATATATGCTGTCTATCAGGACGTTATGGTAACGCCCGATCTTACCGTTGCGGAGAATTTCTTTCTTGGACAGCAGCCCATGATCGGTCCATTTGTCAACTGGAGAAAGATGTACAAAGAATCCAAGGACTTTCTGGATGAAATAGGGTTGGATATAAACGTTCACAGAAACATCAGAGAGCTAAGTATAGCCGAGAGCGAAATGATAACTATTGCCAAGGCGCTATGGCAGAAACCGAAACTGGTCATTTTCGACGAACCCACTGCCGTTTTGACAAGGAACGAAACGAAAATTCTGTTCAGGATCATTAGAGATCTAAAAAAGAAGGGGACTGCGATTATCTACATTTCCCATAACCTTGAAGAAGTCTTCGACATCTGCGATACGGTGACGGTTTTGAAGGACGGAGCTACAGTTGGAACATATACCACAGAGGAACTTGAAGATGTTGAGAAACTAATCCCCCTAATGGTTGGAAGATCAATAGAAGAAATGTACTATAAGAAAGATACGGAACCCGGCGAAGAGCTTTTGAGAGTAGAGAATCTCTCCGGCGACAGATTTGAGAATATCTCTTTCAATGTAAGGGCCGGCGAAGTGGTCGGACTTTTCGGTCTTGTCGGTGCAGGAAGAACGGAAATAGCGAGAGCTATTTTCGGAGTCGACAACCGAAGTGAAGGACGTATCCATGTAAGGGGTTCAGATGTTCCAATCAAGAATCCTAAAGATGCATTGGTACACGGAATCGGTTATCTGCCGGAAGACAGAAGAAAACAGGGGATATTCTTGCAGCAGGATATTGATTTCAATATAAACATAATCAATTTTGGCAAAACTATGACGGGTCCTCTAATCAACTATCGGAAAGCACACATGCAAGCAAGAGATTATGTCGACAAACTCTCCATAAAGATCGGGAGCATATTCCAGAAAGTCTCTGAGCTGAGCGGTGGAAACCAACAAAAGGTTATTATCGCGAGATGGCTCTGCAAGAACACTGATGTACTGATATTCGATGAACCGACTGTCGGAATCGACGTTGGAACTAAGTCTGAAATTTACAAGTTGTTCGGAGAGATTCTGGCATCCGGAAAGGGAATTGTTCTAATCTCTTCCTATCTTCCCGAACTAATGGGAATGTCTGACAGAATCTACGTAATTTCAAACGGAAAGATGGCAGCCGAGGTGGAAAAGAAAGACTTCTCAGAGGAGCATCTCTTGACACTGGCAATGAAGAACCTTGTTTCGAAAGAAAAGATAAAGGAGGCAGTCTGAAATGGCTGGAAAGAGGGATAGAAAGGCTTTTACCGAAAGAAACCTTCTGATAATCTTAGTTGTGATGTGGGTCTTTCTGGCCATCGCAACAAAAGGAAACTTCTCGTCATGGGCTAACATTACTAATTTGATCAGGCAGTCCTCGATAAACGGTGTTGTTGCGATAGGAATGACTTTGATTATCATCACTGGAGGTATAGATCTATCTGTTGGTTCTATAGTAGGTCTCAGCGGAATGGTATTCGCGATATTCACTTCCACAAGAGGAGAGTTCCAGTTTCCGACCTTTGTAGGAATACTTATCGCTCTTGGAATAAGTGCGTTGGTAGGGCTGATAAATGCCGTGGCGGTTCATGACGGAAAAGTGCCTGCCTTCATAGCAACGCTTGGTATGATGACGCTCGTAAGAGGCGTTGTTATGTACATCTCAAGCGGGAGAATGGTTACCGGTGTTCCTACTGAGTACAGGCAGTTTGCAGTTGCCGAATTTCTCGGGATACCGGCCCTGGCATGGACGTGGATTGTTCTTGCAGCTTTTATGATGTTTGTGTTGAAGTATACGAAATTTGGAAGGAATCTGTATGCCATAGGAAGTAACGAGGAGGCAGCCAGACTATCCGGTATCAATATCCGACTTAATATGTATTCCTTCTACATCGTTGCTGCGATTTTCAGTGCTATAGCCGGTTTGATGCTCGGAACGAGAATGGCTGCAGGAGTACCGACTGGAGGAAACGGCTACGAGCTGGACGCTATAGCCTCGGTCGTCATCGGCGGAGCCAGTCTTAGTGGTGGAGTCGGTACTGTTCTTGGTACGGCCATGGGTGCCCTGATAATCCAGACGATCAGAAATGGCGGTAATCTGCTGGGAGTAGATCCCTTCATAATGCAGATTGTCATCGGAGCGATTATCATACTAGCAGTATTCTTCGACCAGTTTGTGAAGAGTAGAAAGAAGGGCGAAGGTCTGAAGAAACTCTTAAAAAAGGCGTGATAGATAATGAAGATAAATAAGTTCTTTCATGTGGCAGTAGAAGTTCCAAATCTCGATGATGCGTTAGAGTTCTATATAGGTCTTCTCGGACTGAGACTTGTCAACAGAGAGAAGCTTCCTGAAAAGAAACTCGAAGTAGCATTTGTTGCCGGCGAAGGCTGTGAAATAGAGCTCATGTGTTACGAAGATAGCAAAGAGAGGGAGTTCGCTCCCGAATCACAGTCTCACTTTCAGCACCTCTCTTTTGTTGTGGATGACATTGAAAAGGCAATGGATTACCTGAAGAGCAACGGCATTGAACTCGAATCGCCCGATCCCATCCCGGTTTTTGACGGAAAAATCTTCTACAACACGTTCAAGGGTCCGGGCGGTGAATTGCTGGAGATCGCTGAAGAGAAGAGACCCAGATAGAATCATTAGATTGCTTGGAGGTATCAAATGAATAAAGTGACGGTATTCGGTAGCTATGTCATGGATCTCACTACCCTTTCTCCCCACATTCCCGTTGTAGGAGAGACTGTCTTTTCCGGTCCATTCAAGATGGGCCCTGGAGGCAAGGGATTCAACCAGGCTGTGGCTGCCAGAAAGGCTGGATCTGATGTCAAGTTCATGACGAAGATCGGCAAAGACTTGTTTGCTCCATTTGTCAAGAATGCATTTGACAGATTTGGAATTACTAAGGAGTATCTTCTCGAGTCGGATACTGCCGGAACCGGTGTCGCTCTGATAATAGTAGATGAGAACAATGGAAACAACGCTATTGCAGTTGCACCGGAGGCATGCAATGAGTTGACTATTGATGATGTAAAAAGGAATAGAGATATCTTCATTTCTTCCGATGTTTTTCTTACACAGTTTGAAGCAAATCTCGACGCAACTTATGAGGCGATAAAACTCGCCAGGGACTCCGGGGCAAGAGTCTTGTTAAATCCCGCACCCGTAAAGGAATTTGATCATTCGATCCTCAAATATGTCGACGTTATTATGCCAAACGAGATAGAGGCCAGCCTCATGACAGGGATTCCCCTCGACGGCATGGATTCGATAGAGGAAATAGCATCTGAATTGAAGAAGTCGGTGGACACTGTACTGATAACTCTTGGAGGTAGGGGAGTCTACTGTCCATCGATAAATGGAGGACTCGTCCCCGCCTGCAGGGTGAAGACTATCGATACAACCGGGGCTGGAGATGCATTTGCCGGCGTTTTTGCGGCATATCTCTCAAGGGGAGAGGGATTGGAAAGAGCTATCGACTACGCTCGAGCCGGAGCCGCTATTTCCACGACAAGATTCGGTACGTCTCCTTCAATGCCGGAAAGAGAAGAAATCGAAGCTCTCGTTAATGAGATGATCGGGGGCGATAAGAAATGAAATACGTCATCGCATACGATCTGGGAACTACCGGGAACAAGGCGACACTCTATGGAGTGGACGGAAAACTCCTGGCGAGTTCTTTTTCGGGTTACAAGACCTATCATCCCGGTCCGAATCAGGTAGAGCAAGATCCTCTGGAGTGGTGGGAGTCCGTCAAAAAAACCACCTCGGAGCTCATCGGGAGGGCTGCTGTCAATCCTGAAGAGATAGTCTCTATAAGCTTCAGCGGACAGATGATGGGAGCCATCCCCGTGGACAGGGACGGAAAGCTTCTTAGAAGAGCCATCATATGGGCCGATCAGAGAAGCGTCGAACAGTCGGAAAGGCTCGAAGACGTCGGCAATGATTTCGTCTACAGGCTTACAGGATCGAGGATAACACCAACGTACTCCGGCCCGAAGATTGCCTGGATAAAGGAAAACGAACCTGAAATATACAATATGGCGTATAAATTTCTGAATGCAAAGGATTACATCGTCTCCAGGTTTACCGGAGAGTTCGGAACGGACCATTCAGATGCGTCGATGACGCTTCTCTTCGATATCGAGAACCTGAAGTGGTCGGAAAAACTCGTTGAGGTTCTCGGACTTGATATGGAGAAACTTCCTGCCGTGACCTCCTCAACGAATGTCGTCTCAAAGATTCTTCCGAAAGTGGCTGAGGAACTTGGACTGTCGAAGAAGACTCTAATAGTCCGCGGCGGCGGAGACGGCGCCTGCGCCTGCCTGGGAGCAGGGGTTGTCAGTCCAGACGAGGCTTATCTCTATCTTGGTTCGTCGAGCTGGGTAAGCACATGCTCCAAGGAACCGCTCTTCGACGAGAAGTCGAGGACATTTAACTTCGCATATCCCATTGAGGGTTTCTATTGCCCAACTGGAACAATGCAGGCCGGGGGAGCTTCGTATCACTGGGCTAAGGACGCTCTCTGTCAGCACGAAGAAGAGAAGGCAAAGGCACTTGGGCTGAGCGCCTTCACTATTATGGACGATCTTGTTGACCAGACTAGACCCGGAGCGGGAAACCTAGTCTTCCTGCCTTATTTGCTTGGGGAGAGAAGCCCGAGGTGGAACATAAATGCTAGAGGCGCCTTTATAGGACTGTCCTCGACACATAGAAAGGCCGACATGTTGAGAGCGGTACTTGAAGGAGTTGCCTTCAACCTGAAAATAGTCCTGGATATTCTCGAGACTAAGGGGAAATTCGACAAGATTCGTCTTATCGGCGGAGGAGCAAAAGGAAGGAACTGGAAACAGATTGTGGCCGATATCTTCGGTAAGACGGTTACGGTACCTGAGTATCTTGAAGAGGCAACGTCAATGGGAGCGGCCATTATTGGGGCTGTTGGAGCCGGAGAGATGACGTTCAAGGAAGCGTCTACTTTTGTGAGGGATGTTCAGTTCATCGAGTACAACCCGGAGAATCACAGGTACTACGAAAGGCTTTTCGAAGTTTTTGATAAGGCCTACGGTTCTCTCATAGAGACCTATGAAGACCTTGCCAAACTGAGACAGTATTCGAATTAGCCTATTAGTTTCTCGAGTACCGTAAAGAAGGATGTGATTTCATCATGCTTTTCAATGCAGATAGAAGAATAGCCCTTGATAGAGCAAGTCCGGTTCCACTATACTACCAGATTTATAGAATAATTTCGGATTATATGAAGGAACCAGGCGCCGTTGGAAGGAAACTCCCAACGGAAGAAGCAATGATGAAAGTGTTTGATGTCAGCAGGGCGACCGTGAGGAGAGCCTTGCAGGCTCTGGAAAGCAGCGGGCAGATCTCCAGGTCACGTGGAAGAGGGACTATCGTAACGAATAACGCTTCTCAGGAGCAGCTTACAACTATCCGAAGCTTCACTGAACAGATGAGGCTCGAGAGTCATGTGCCGATAACGAAGGTTGTTGAGGTAAAAAAAGTCAAGGCCGGTCCGGAAATGGCAAGAATTCTCCAAATCTCGGAAGACGAAGAGTTGCTTCAGGTTGCCAGACTGAGGGGAAATGAGTCTTATTTTCCCCTTGCTCTATTCATATCCTTTCTCACTTCTCGCTCGAACCTCACTGGAGAAGAGAACTTCGAGGGTTCACTATATGAACTTATGAGAGAAAGGGGAACGGCCGTTGTTGAAGGAGACGCGATAATCGAGGGGAGGCTCGCAGAAGGAAGAATTGCGAAACTCCTGAAGATCGAAGAAGGGGCACCGATACTATACTACGAGAGAGTCGGTTGTGCAGCCAATGGCGAACACGTGGAACTGGTGCAATGCTGGTATGAGGCTACACACTACAAGTTTCGAATACATTTGACTACTAAGATTTGAAGGGAGCTGTCAAAATGAAGAAAAACGGCATTCTAAATAAGGAAATCTGCAATCTAATTGGTTCTATGGGTCATACCGATCTTCTTGTTATCTCGGACTCGGGACTGCCTATTGCTTCAGACAGATACAGGATAGATGTAAGTATTGTAGGCGGAAAGCCAGGGGTCTTCGATGTTCTTGATCCTGTGCTCGAAGAGCTCGAAGTCGAGAAGGTAATCTTCTCTGAAGAGATGAAGACCGTAAGCCCTAGATGTCTAGAGGATACTTTGAAGCACCTGCCCGAAGGAATAGAAGTGGAATTCGTTCCCCATGTCAGGTTCAAGGAACTCACCAACACGCAGTCAAAAGGAGTAATCAGAACCGGCGAGCAGATACCGTACTCCAGTATCATTCTCGTTGGTGGGGTAACCTATTGATGATACTTCTACAGCTCGCAAACGATACCCATGTCAAGTCCGATTTCATTCGCACTGCCGAAGAAGTTGCAAATTACATAGATATCATAGAAGTCGGAACCCCTGCTATTCTTGCCCACGGCACGGCGTTGGTTCGAGAGATTAGCGATAAACTTCCCGATCATACTATTCTTGCAGATATGAAGATCGTTGACGGGGGATATGTCGAGGCGGTCATGGCTTTTGAGAATGGGGCCGATATAGTAACGGTTTTGGGATTTGCCTCTTTCAAGACGATTTCAGAGGTGAGAAGAGCGGCAGACGAATTTGGCGGAGAAATGATGCTCGATACGATCGAGATCTCCGATCTCGAATCATTTGCGGAAAAGGTATCTCCACTGTCGCCTGAGTATGTCTGCGTTCACACTTCTGCCGATCTGAGCGGTGTGGGGGAGAGCATGCATCTGCTCGAATATGCGAAAAAGATAGAAATTATAAGGAGAGTCCTTCCAGAGGCAAAGATCGCCGTTGCGGGTGGGATTTCTCCCGACAATCTCTCCCATGTCTTCCCGTTGAAGCCAGATGTGGTGATCGCTGGACGATCGATCTGGGAAGCTGAGGACCCTGCAAGAGTAGCATCGGAGATAAAGAAGAGACTGGAGAAGGGCTCATGAAATTCGAAAGCACGCTTGACATTGTTATTGACGAGATAAGATCCGTCCTTTCGGGAGTTAAGGATTCATCGATCGAAGAGCTCTCCGAAAGTATTCTAAGGGCAAGAAGAGTCTTTCTCTTTGCAATGGGCAGGTCTGGTCTGGCTATCAAGGCCTTCGCGATGAGACTAATGCATCTAGGTTTGAAGGTCCATGTTGTGGGGGAAGTAACCAGTCCATCCATGAAACGAGGAGATCTCTTCATAGTTGGTTCTGCTTCGGGAGAAACGCCTTCGGTCGTTCTTAACTGCAAGAAGGCTCACAAACTTGGGGCGGAGATAGCGTCGATAACTGCCAGCAGAGAGTCGACTGTAGCAGGACTCAGCGACATAGTCATTACGATTCCCACGAAGACACCCAAAGTCCCCGATAGGGCTGGCATCTCTTCGGTTCAACCAATGGGGAATCTATTCGAACAATCACTGTTGATATTGACCGATATCATCGTAATGAACTTAATGGAGAGATTGAGCATTGATTCTGGAATGATGTTCAAGAACCACGCAAATCTCGAATAAGGGAGGTTAGAAAATTGAAGTATAAAAAAGTGGAAAAGATAGAAGAGAAGCTATCGGTACTCGGTTACGGCTGTTGGGGAATTTCCGGTCCTTCTTTCTGGGATGGAACGACCGACGAAGACTCGATCAAGACGATCCAGAGGGCGATAAGCGGAGGAGTAAACTTCTTTGATGTAGCGCCAGTATACGGTCTCGGACATGCAGAGGAGGTCCTCGGAAAGGCAATGAAGGGCTCGAGGGATAAGATCTTCATTGCAACCAAGTGCGGTCTTCTTTGGGACGATCAGGGAAGAACGAGAAACTGTCTCAAACCGGAGAGCATAAGAAGAGAGATCGAAGAAAGTCTCCGAAGACTCGGAACGGATCATGTCGATCTCTATCAGCTTCACTGGCCCGATCCAGAGGTCGAAATCGAAGAGACTATGGAGACAATGGTCGAGCTGAAGAAAGAGGGAAAGATCAAATACATAGGGCTGTCAAACTTTTCAATTCCCGAGGCAAAAAGGGCGATGAAGGTTGGAGAGGTATGCAGCATGCAGGGTCTCTACAACATGCTCGAAAGGAATCCAAAGAGCTACCACAATATTCCGCTCGATTACAGGGTCGAAAAGGAAGTCCTTCCCTTTGTTCTGGAGAATGGGATGGCCTTTCTGCCATATAGCCCGCTCTTCCAGGGCCTCTTGGCTGGAGCGATAAGTGACAAGAAGAAGTTCAGCGAGCACGATGTGCGGGCCGCAAATCCGAAGCTAAATACACCTGAGTTCAAGAAATACTACGAGGTCGTCGTGGAACTGAACAGGCTGGCGAATGAGATAGGGAAGCCTCTGAGTCACATAGCCATCAATTGGCTTATCCGAAATGAAGCGGTGACATCGGTTATAGCCGGTGCCCAGAAAGTCGAGCAGCTCGAAGAAAACCTCGGAGCAGTCGAATGGGATATGGATGATGGATTATACGAAAGGATAGAAGAGATAATCTCTAGTTCCAATTTGGAGCTCTAGGGGGTGTCTATGTGAAAGCCGCGTTTGTAAAATCACCATTCAAATTCGAGATCCGTGATGTAGATCTTCCCTCTCTGAAACCGAATGACGTGTTGCTTAAGATAAAGGCCTCAGGAATCTGCGGGACAGATCTTCACACAGCTAGAACGGAAGCCAAAGACTGGCAGACTTTCGGCCACGAGATAGTCGGCGTTGTCGAAGAGATCGGCTCCAATGTAGAGAATGTAGAAGTGGGACAGAGTGTTATGGTCGAAAGCGGTTCTTTCTGCGGAAAGTGTGAAGACTGTAGAAACGGGCGAGTCGATCTCTGCCATAACAGAGCACCTAACGTCTTTATAAGAGCCGAGAGAGAAAATCTGACCATGGGCTTTGCCGAGCAGGTAATAATCGATAAACAGAATGCGGTGCCATTCGAAGGAGTTCCGTTCGAAGAAGCTTCTCTCGTCGAGCCAATGGGAGTAGCGCTCGATCTGACATACACTGTCGATCCAAAGTTCAACGATGATGTCCTTGTCGTTGGTCTTGGTCCCATAGGTCTCATGGCCGTTCAGATAGTCAAGGCCATGGGAGCAAGAAAGGTCTTCGTTGCCAATCATTCCAGATCTAAGATAAGGATAGATGTCGCAAAGAGCTTCGGAGTGGAGGATGTCATACTCGTCGACAAGACCCCGATTGGCTCCTACAAATTTCCCAAGGGAGGCGTTGATAGAGCTCTTGTCACCGCACCTCCTTACGTAATCCCCGAAGTGCTCGATGTCATGAATTTTGGAGGAGTGGTGGGCTTCATAGGAATCGATTACGGCGAAGGCCGCTTCATAAAGTTCGATGCCAACAAGTTCCATTTCAACAAACTTCAGTTGAGAGCCTCCCACGCAGTTCCAGCTCTGTACTTCCCCAGATGCATCGATATGATAAAGAGCGGAGCAGTAAATGTGAAGCCTTTGATAACCGACACCTTCAAGCTGGAAGAAATCGGTGAGATGATGGTCAAGGCGGAAAATGAAAGAGACAAAGTAATAAAGGCAGTCATGATTAATTGGGTATAGTCGGAAGGGCCCGCCAAGACGGCGGGTCTTTTCTTTGAGATCAACGTCAGAGGTATGAGGAAAGAGGTCAGAAAACCAATATCCTTCTGAGAACTCCCACATTTCTTCATGCCCTAAAGTAGGAGACGTCTTTCGATAAGAGCGAGCCTCACTTCCTGCCGGAGGCAGCATCACTTCTGTTCTTGCTCTTACCAACCCCCGACCTCCGACCCCGGCCTTCGCTCTTACAACTAACAACTTGCAACTGATTTTTCGCTCTTTCCAACACCCTACCCGCTTTGCCCGACCACGTCTTCCCTCTCATGAAGCCAGCAGGCAGCAGAATGGCTTTCGGATACTTGGAAGCTATCTGGCATCTCTTTGCTGCAGATGTCCATCTTATATGGGCATCTCGGGTGAAACGGGCAGCCGGGAGGCGGATTGATCGGGCTGGGAGGTTCCCCTTCAAGCTTGATGTTCTGGAGCTTCCTTTCCTGAGGATCCCAGTTTGGAATTGACGCCATCAGAGCCTTTGTGTAGGGGTGAGCAGGGTAATCGAACAGCTCCTTCGCTCCGGCAGTTTCAACAACATTTCCAAGATACATTACCATTATCCTATCGCTCATATGATGTACGACATCAAGGTTATGTGAGATGAATATGTACGACATCTTGATCTCGTCTCTTAGCTCCTGCAGCAAGTTGATGATCTGGCTCTGAACAGAGACGTCAAGAGCTGAAGTCGGCTCGTCGCAGATTATCAACCTCGGGCTGACCGAGATAGAACGAGCTATCGCGATTCTCTGCCTCTGCCCTCCTGAAAACTCGTGAGGGTAGCGCTGAGCGTATTCTGGATACATGCCCACCTTCATCAGAAGCTCTCCGACATAATCGTCTATCTCGTCTTTTGAAAGTAGATTGTGTGCTTCTATAGGTTCCTTGATAATGTCTCTTACCGTCATTCTGGGATCCAGCGAGTCAAACGGATTCTGGAAAATCATCTGAACGTCGCGTCGAAATTTCGAGCGGACGTTCCTTGCAAGCCCTTTGGTGATGTCGTATTCATTTCCCTTATCGTCATGATAGATTATCCTTCCTCCGGTCGGTTCATAGATCTTCACTATTGTTCTACCTAGAGTGCTCTTCCCGCAACCCGACTCGCCGACAATGCCGATAGTTTCGCCCTTACTTATCTCCATGGTCACAGATTGCATAGCTCTTACGTAGCCAACAACCTGGAGAAAGACTCCGGCCTTAATCGGGAAGAACTTCCTAAGCCCTTCGGTCGAAAGTATCTTCATGTTTCCGACCTCCCATCGAACAGCCAGCAGGCGACCGAATGGCCGGCATTCAAAGAAAACTCGGGAGGATCTTTCTCTCGGCAGATCTCCATTACATGAGGACATCTGGGGTTGAATCGGCAGCCGTCAGGGAACTCGTAAGCTCTTGGAACATAACCCTCAATATACGGCAGCTTCTTTCCCTTGTAGGATCTCATCACTCTGGAGTTCAGCAAGCCCTTTGTGTAAGGATGAGAAGGAGATGAATAAAGTTCATTCACGCCTGCCTTCTCGACTATCTTTCCGGCGTACATTACGTGAACTCTGTCAGCCAGCTCCGCAACTACCCCGAGATCATGGGTGATGAAGATTATAGAACTGCCGAATTCGCCTTGGAGCTCCCGCATAATGTTGAGGACTTGAGCCTGTATTGTAACATCCAGTGCGGTGGTTGGTTCGTCCGCTATGACTATCTCTGGATTGGTTATTAGAGCCATTGCAATCATGATTCTCTGGAGCATTCCGCCGCTCATTTCGTGGGGATACTCCTTGCATCTCTTCTCGGGTTCAGGTATGTTGATTCTACGAAGAATCGAAATAATCTCTTCATAGGTTTTGCCTTCATCCCAGGGCATGTGTGCCCTTGCAACTTCCTTCAGCTGGTATCCTATGGTGAATAGAGGATCGAACGTCGACATGGGTTCCTGGAATATCATGCTGATTTCCTTGCCCCTTATGTCTCTGTACGCCTTGTTCGACAGTCCTGCCAGGTTCTTTCCCTTGTAATAGATCTCTCCTTCGACCTTTGCGGGAGGTACCTTGATAAGCCCCAGTATAGTCTGGACGGTTACGCTCTTTCCGCATCCTGATTCTCCAACCAGAGCCAAGATTTCTCCCTTCTCGACTTTGAAGCTGATGTCATCTACTGCCTTAACCAGACCATCTGGGGTTCTGAAATATGTCTTAAGGTTCTTGACTTCAAGAATTGTGCTCATACTTTTTCCACCGCCCTGTAAGGATCAACTGCATCTCTCAAGGCGTCTCCTACGAAGTTGAAGGAGAGAACAGCCACTATTATGAATAGCCCTGGAATCATCAGCCAGGGATGAGCCTCCAGTTCAGATAGAGACTGCGCCTGCTTCAGCAGCAACCCCCAGCTGGTCATAGGCTCCTTTATGCCAAGGCCGAGAAAGCTAATAGCGCTCTCACCCAAAATCATTCCCGGTATTGAAAGAGTCGAAACGACTATCAGATAACTGATTGTGTTTGGGATAAGGTGACGCGTTATTATCTTCATGTTCGAAACACCGGATACTTTGGCGGCAAGAATGAATTCCTTCTCTCTCAGGCTCAAGACCATTCCCCTAACAACACGTGCAACCCCCATCCAGCCGATCAGCGACAGGACAATTACGATTCCGAAATAGACCCACGTGCTAGGCCACTGAGGAGGTAGTATCGTGGCTAGTGCCAGCCACAGCGGTATCCTAGGGAAGGATCTTAAGAGTTCTATGAAACGTTGTATCAATACGTCGATAGTCCCGCCATAGTAACCTGAGAGGGCCCCCACTATGGCGCCTATGAAAACGCTTATCAGGGTGCCCACAAGACCCACGGTCATTGACACCTTGCCGCCAACAAGAACTCTAGAGAAGAGGTCTCTTCCAAACCTGTCCCCTCCAAATAGAAGTACCATTGCTACATCTGAAGACTCCTCGACACCAAAGAGATGAAGATCGGTCTTGAAAAGTCCCCAGAAAGTGTATTCTTCACCCCTTACGAAGAGTTTTATCGGTACTACGTTGTTCTTGTCTTCCGTGAATTCCAGTCTATACGTAACGGGGTTTCTGACCTTGGTCATTCCGTACACGAAAGGACCCCGCCAGTTGCCTTCTTCATCGAAGAAACGTATCTTTGAAGGAGGGGCATAGACGAAGTTTCTGTGTGCCGTTATGTAGTTGTAAGGAGCTATGAAATCGGCGAAGACGACCAGCAAATACATGATCGAGAGGGCGATAAGCCCAACGACTCCAAGTTTATGCTTAAGGAAGTTTTTTGCAATTCGTTCTTTCGTACTCTGCATGTCAGCTCATCCTTATCCTTGGATCGAGAATAGCCAGAGCTATGTCTGCAAGTAGATTTCCGATCTGGGTTATGATGGCTATGAACATCAAAAATGTCATAACTAAATATTGATCGTGGTTAAGAAGCGCATTATAGAAGAAGGGCCCCATTGTCGGAAGGTTCAATACGATAGCGGCGATTATAGTTCCGCTGAACACATTCGGTAGCTCCGTTCCGGCTATGCTGACCATAGGATTCAGAGCGTTCTTGATCGCGTGTTTCTTGACGGTTTTCTCATCGAGGCCATGCGCTCTAAGGGAAGTCACGAAAGGAGAAGAGATCACGTCTAGCATGTTTCCTCGCATTACCCTCATTAGCCCGGCGAGACCGCTCATTCCAACGACTATGAGAGGAACCCAAATGTGTTTCAGAAGGTCGACAAATTTTGCCAGACTGAAGGGCGCCCCGACAAACTGGGGCGAGAAGAGACCCCCAACCGATGCCGCCCCCATCTGCAACATTAGATACATCAAGATCAGTGCCATGAAAAAGTCGGGTATGGAGACTCCTATGAAACCGATCACTGTTAAGGTGTAATCCCCAAATGAATATGGATGCAGCGCCGAATAGATACCCATAGGAACTGCAAGAATCCACTGAAACACAATCGCCCCAAGCGCAATGAATATGGTCCAGCCCATTCGCTCCCATATCAGTTCTCCAACTGGTCTCTGGAAGGCGAAAGAATATCCGAAATCCCCGCGGGTGACTATTCCCTTTATCCAGTTCCAGTATCTGACATGTGCGGGTTCGTCTAGGCCGAGGTTCTTTCTAAGCAATTCGATCTGAGCCGGCGAGATTCTCGGATTATCGAGGTACTGGCTTACGAAATCGCCCGGCTGAAGCTCGGTAATGACGAAACAGATCACCGATATGAAGAACATCATTGGAATCATGATAAGCAATCTTCTTACGATAAAAGACCACATAACCTTCCTCCAGAGAAATGAAGCGGGAGGAGCTTCTCCTCCCGCAAATTACCAACTACTTCTTAAAGACAGTCCAGGAAGCGTAAGAGAGAAGACCCTCTTCGTTCTGTTCGACATTTCCAAGAGACTTGTTGGCAGCATAAAGATTCATACCTTTACACACAAATATCACGGGTAAGTACTCTGCGTAAATCTCCTGCCATTCGTCGTAGAAGGTCTTTCTGACTGCGTGGTCCATTGCGACTTGACCGAGTTCAAAGAGCTCATATACTCTCTTCTCCCAGTCAAGCATGTTCTCGAATATCGGAAGATTTGTCTCGGGATCCCTTGTCGTTCTGTGCCAGTAATACAGTTGTGTGCCCGGCTGCCATATAGCCTTTCTCAACTGAGGATCGGGTTGGTTTCCGAATGCCCTGAGCCCGGCTTCGAAGCTACCTGCGCCGAACATCTGACCGGTAAGAGAACTATCGAGTATCTGCAGGTTCACCTTAATTCCGATGCTAAGTAGATCCTGGGAGTATATGTAGGCGATATCCTGATATTCTTGAGGAGAGCTCTGAAGAGTCAGGACGAATTCGAACTTGCTTCCGTCTGGGTACTCTCTCAGGCCATCACCGTTGACGTCCTTGAAGCCTAATTCGTCAAGGAGCCTTGCTGCTTCGGCAAGGTTGAACGGTCTTCGGATCTCTTCAATCTTTGGGTTGTAGAAGGCCTTATTCGAAGGAAGAACGGGCACTCCTCCGAGAACGGCCAAACCGTTGTAGACCTCATCGATTATTCTTTCTCTGTCCAGAGCATACTCCATTGCCTGGCGGAACTCGGTTGTCTTGAAGACTTCTCTCAGTTTTGGATTCTCAGCATCGAAATTGAAGGCGATGTGAATAGGGCTTGGGGTCGGCTGGGTCGGCTCGGCGAGGAAGACTCTAAATGGACCGCCGGCAAGTTCTCTCTCCTTCAGTATCGGGAAGTCATTTCCCGAGACGGCCATGTAATCGAGTTCACCGGCCATGAACTTCGCCAGCCTTACCTGAGCGTCGCTCACGATAATGTATTCAACCTTGTCGACATACGGCAGTTTGTTTCCGTGAGAATCGACTTTCCAGTAATTGGGGTTCTTCGTCATAACTACTTTCTGATCGATTATGTATTCCGAAAGAACGAACGGGCCGTTTGCCGGAATCTCGCTTGGAGGAGTGTTTGTGAGCCATAGATCGTTAACGGAGTCGGGTCTGTCTTTGTCTATCTTGTCCTCAAGTGCGTGTGAAGGGTAGATATAAGCGTGCGAGAGAACGGTGAAAAAGGCTGCGTAAGGTGCGGGAAGAATTGCTTTGACGGTGCTGTCATCTACCTTCACCCACTCTATGGGCTGTGCTTCGATCGTGAATCGATCAACAGAATTTCCCCTTGCGACCGGGTTCATGATGAAGTACTTGAAGGTGAAGATTACGTCGTCTGCTGTAAGGGGTACCCCATCTGACCATTTCACATCTCTCAGATGGAAGGTGACCTCTTTGTTATTCTCCGAAACTACCCAAGACTCTGCCAGGGCCGGTCTGATTGCCGATGTGACGGGATGAGCCTCGACAAGTCCTGTTAGCATCTGACCTACCACCGTGTATGCGTTGTTGTCAAGGGTACCGTAGAAGTTGAATGATTGCGGAGATCCGGTAAGAGCTAGATATAGGGTACCTCCCATCTTCGGGTTTGGATCCGGAGTAAGCAGAGTATCTTCCACAAATGGAGCTGCCATCAACATGGCGGTGAAAAGAACCGCGAGAATCAACAGAAAGATTCGCCTCACTGTAAAAACCTCCTTTATGATTTCTCTCCCGTCGGGGAGATTAAGGTAATGCCAGTTTTCCAAGGACAACTCTTTGTCTCGCCCCTGTTACTGAGGGAACGTTTGCCCCGACGCCATTGAAGAACTCCTGGGCAAGGACGGCCATCCCCATGGCTTCCTTGGCCTGCAGAAAGGTTCTATCGGGTACGACTACCTCCAATCCGCTCAAGCGTTGTAGATCTTCAAGCATGACAGGATTCAGGGCGCCTCCTCCGGTAACAATCATTCTCTTCCCCATAGGCAAATAAGAAGTAATACTCTCAACTAATCGTCTTACACTGAACCTTACAAGTGTTCTAACTAGGTCTTCGGGTTTTGTTGCAGAGATCCCTTCCAGGAAAACCTCGTTGTAGAGCTCCCTTCCCGTTGACTTTGGAGGTCTTCTTTCGAAATAGCTTCTGTCTCTCTCTAGAAGGGCATTGAGGATCTCATCATCGACCGCACCGCTGGCCGCTATCTTACCGTTTTCATCAAACTCAAGGTTGTAATGCTTCTTCGTGACCAGATCTAAAAGGCAGTTGGCCGGCCCCGTGTCAAAGGCCTTCACATTCTCAAGATCATCGTCTACATAAGTCACGTTTGCAATGCCCCCGAGGTTTACTGCGTAAGAGCCGCTTTCAAAATAGATCCAGTCGAAATACGGGATGATTGGTGCCCCTTCCCCTCCGTAAACCATATCCTTCTTCCTGAAATCGAACACAACGGGAAGACCAGTTTCTGATGAGATAACGTCGGCCTCTCCTATCTGAAGAGTCGCCCGATTTTCAGGGTCATGGTAGACGGTCTGCCCATGATAAGCAATAGCTTCCACTACTACTCTCGTCTTCTCAAGATAAGACTTTATTGCCGCTGCGTGCCTTCTGCCAATTACGAAGTTCATCAAATTGACCCTGTCAACGCCGGAAAGGTCAGGATCGTACGTCTTCACTATCTCATCGTGAAAAAAAGAATCGAACCGAACGGAAAAATGGTCAAGAAGTTCGATCTTCATTGACTTTCCGCTGCCAGAACAGCTTACCAGAGCCAGCTCCAGCCCATCGGCCGAAGTCCCCGACATTACGCCGAGGATATTCCTTCTCCTGCTGGCGAGCAGTCCTCTCATTCGATTCCAGATCATCCAAGACTCCCAAAGACCAAATTATGAAGCCGTCTTCTAATTCTCTGCATCTGAGGTATAGTGTCTCTTCTGCTTATATTAGTCCGATTAGACAACAGTATCACATACAGCCCGGTAACTGGATCGACCCAAAGCGAGGTTCCGGTGAAACCAGTGTGCCCAAATGCATCTTCTCCAAGAATATCGCCCGCACTGGATCCTCTGGAGGGAGCCAGCCATCCCAGATGTCTTCTATCTCCTCCAATGCATACCGTCTCGGATACGAACGTTTCAAAGACCCTGGATGGTACAAGTCCTGCACACATTAGACTGGAGACAAACCTGAAAAGATCTCTTCCCGTTGAAAAGACGCCCGCATTTCCGCTGACCCCTCCAAGATAATATGCCAGCTCATCGTCCGGAAGACCTTTCAATACTTTTCCATCGCGTTCGCATGTCGGTGCTACATTCGACAGTTCTTCTGGAAGAAAGCCAGAGGAATTCATTCCAAGAGGTCTGAAAACCTCCTCTGAACAGAACTCGGCGAATGACATCGAAGTTGTCTTCTCTACAACTGCCATCAGAGTTATGAAGTTGAGACATGAGTAGTTTATCTTCTCCATCAGACCGTTTTCCGGTTCGAGAGAAATGATCGACTCAAGAAGCTCTCTTCCCTTGAGATCGCGCCATGCTTCCGAGTAGGGCTGCATGCCAGAAGTGTGAGTCAGCAAATGAAAGACCGAAATACCTTTCTTTGACTCAGGGACATCGAGAAGATCGCCCAGAGTATCCCAAAGCGAGAGATCGCCCCGAGAAACCAGAAGCATGATGGCGCTAGTGGTTGCTACGACCTTGCTCATACTCGCGAGGTCATATACGGTCTCAAGCGTGACGGCAGTATTGTCATCGACAGCAAGGAAGCCGTATGGTTTCTCGTAGAGAATCTCGGTATCCTTCCCGACAACGACGACGGCTCCAGGGTACACTGCCTTTTCAATACCACAGGATACTATCTCATCAACTTTATTCCAGATCAAAATAGACCTCCTTTTGTATTACGTTCAATGTAAGCCGTCCTTGGTCCTTCGTCCAAGATCATGAACCCGTCCTTCGAAAGAGCAGTTGCAAGTTGTCAAAGAACCGCTGTGCGCTTAAGAGCAAAAACCCGCTGGTCGCTGATGAAAACCACGTTGTCCGTCAACGGTCCACCGCCAAGAAGACCGGTTCTTCGTTCCGACGCTACGCGTCCAGGTTGTTCGTTCTTGGAACCGGATCCCTTATCAAGTATGGGATACAGCAAATGGTTATTCCGAAAAGGCTAGATTCCGTCATTCCGACAAAGCTCCTGGTCGGAATCTTGATGCTCTTGCTTCAATGGCCCTAACCAAGAACGAAGAACAGATCCTCGCTCTGGAACGAATAACAGATTCTCCTGGTGAACGGAGAACCGCTCAACGGTGAACCGGTTTCTCTTGCTCTTTCGAACCCCTAACCACGGTTTCTCGAAAGCCCAGATCCTGAACAGGAGCGCTTCAGGATGACAGAATAGGTTCGTCCTGATCAGATTACTTTAATTTGCTTGCTATTTTTCTTTGGTTTTTTGCCTCCTGGTGCGTAAGCGCCAGCATCACTTCCCCGGATGCCCTTCCGGGCATCACTTCCTCGCGCCAGCGAGCCTCACTTCCTGCCGGAGGCAGCATCACTTCTGTTCTTGCTCTTACCAACCCCCTACGGCTACCCCCGACCACGGTTCTCCCAACAGCAATGCTATCTTATTTTCGTTTTTCCTCCAAGTTTTTCCTAGGCTGGTTAGCTGGAACTATAGTCAACTAAAGTCGATGAGCAAGGGTATTATTGATTATGTATATTCATACTAGACAAATATACAATTGACAATACAACCAATTAGAAATTAGAATTGTGCTGTAGAAAGCGAATGAAGGAGAGTTTTCATATGAATCTAGATGAAGCCGTTGGACGGCTGTTTCTCATTGGAATTCCCGGACCGGAAATCGATAGCGACACGGAGAAGACGCTTGTACAAGTCAAGCCTGGAGCGGTGATTCTCTTTTCGAAAAACATTGTCGATGCAGCTCAGGTTAGGGCTCTGGTAGACGAGATTGAGAGAGTACTGGGATACAAGCCCGCAATAGCTATAGATCAGGAAGGCGGAATTGTGAGCAGACTCAGGGAAGGCTTCTCTGTTTCTCCTGGCGCGATGGCAATAGCGGCAACCAATAGAGTTGAGAATTCCTTTCTTGCGGGTAGTATCATGGCCAGAGAGATGAGAGCTATCGGTGTCAACTGGAATCTTGCTCCTGTAGTTGATGTAAACTGCAATCCAAAAAACCCTGGAATTGGAGTTCGAAGCTTTGGAGATTCTCCGGAGCAGGTAATCTCTTACGCAAGGGCATTTGTTGATGCTATGAGTGAAAATGGTGTTATGAGCTGCCTTAAGCACTTCCCTGGCAAGGGAAGGGTGGACGTAGACGCTCATCTGGATCTGCCGGTACTGGACGTTCCACTCAGCACCCTTGATTCTGAAGAACTGAGGCCGTTCAAAGAAGTTCCTGCCGATTCTATAATGCCCTCTCACATATTCATGCCGCAGCTTCAAGTTAGGCGCGTTCCGGCCTCAATGTCTAGAGAGATCCTTACCGATCTCGCGAGGGATTACTTGAAGTATCAGGGAGTGTTGGTCGCTGACGATCTTGGCATGGGCGGAGTGAGCAATTACTTCAAACCCGAGGAAGCCGCGATAGAGGGTCTGAAAAACGGTATGGATTATCTTACTTACTGCCATGAACCGGAAATTCAGAGAAGAGTCAAGAAGATTCTGATAAAGGAAATTGAGAGATCTTCCGAGCTTGAAGGTCGTCTTCAGCAGTCGCTGAGCAGAGTAGAGAGATTCAGGATGAAGGCTGTCTCATCGGCGAGAGTATCGCTCGAAGGGATAGGTTCACCGGAAAGCCTTGAGACGATGCAAGAGATCTCAGACAATTCAATTACGGCCATTCTGAATGACAGGTCTCTGCTTCCTCTACCAGTAAGCGATGTCAGCACGATATTCGCGGTCAGACTTTCCAGATTGGTCCAGGTAGAGGATGGTCCCCAGAAAGGGGTTCCTGCTGTGGCCAGAGAGATCGCGCAAATAACGGACAGTCCAGTAGTTGATTTTGCACCTAATCTCACCGTTGATGAAGCGGCCAGAATAGCAGCTAGTGCCCCCGGAAAAGGCATAAAACTGATTTTCACCGAGAACGCTCACCTGCACGATGGTCAAAGGGAGCTACTCTTTAGGCTTTCGCAGAGAACGGGAAGGATGCTTGTGATCGCTTTGAGAAACCCATACGACGCGTTTGTGAACGGTGTGAAGAACTGCATTCTAAGTTACGGCTACGAAGCTGTTTCGCAAAAGAGCATCATGAAGGTCTTGAAGGGTACGATAGTGGCCGAAGGAAAACTTCCGGTCAAGATACCGCAGGAGGTCTAGGATGAAGTTTGAAAAGCTTGATACGGAGAGGTCGAATCCCAAATCAATGAATTTGGATGAACTATCGACTTATGAAATGTTGAGGATCATGAACGAAGAGGATGCAACGGTACCTCTTTCTGTAAGAGAAGTCCTCGAAGAAATCGCTTCTGCGGTTGAACTGTGCGTCGAATCTCTTCAGTCGGGAGGAAGAATAGTCTATGCAGGGGCAGGTACCAGTGGCCGTCTAGGAGTCTTGGATGCTGCGGAGGTCGTTCCGACTTTCGGTGTTTCAAAGGAGCTATTCGTGACACTTATGGCTGGAGGACAGGAAGCTCTTGCCAACCCCGTAGAGCACGCCGAAGACAGTGTTGAACTCGGAGAGCAAGAGGCTGAGAAAGTCGCTATATCTGAAAGAGATGCTGTAATCGGGATTTCGGCTTCGGGCCGGACACCTTACGTTGAAGGAATACTGAGACACGCTAGAAAGCAGGGAGCAAGAACGATAATCATATGTAACGTAGGGAATCCTCGCCTTGCGGAGCTAGCAGATGTCACTATTGCCGTGCGAACCGGTCCGGAGGTAGTTACTGGCAGCACGAGATTGAAGGCCGGGACGGCTCAAAAGATGGTCCTGAATATGATAAGCACAATAACGATGGTCAGGGTAGGAAGGGTTTTCGGAAACTACATGATAGGCGTGAAGATTCTCAACCGAAAACTGGTTGATCGTGCAACAAGAATAATCTCGGAAATCAGTGACCTTTCTTATGAAGAATCCGCGAAGATACTCGATGCCTCCGGCAGGGAGGTCCCTCTTGCGATTCTCATGGCACTGACGGGGCTTGGGAAGGGTAAGTGCGAGGAATCTTTGAAGCGTAACAGAGGCCATGTGCGTTCGGCTCTAAAAGAACTTGGAGGAGTAAAGTGAGAGAGGCTGGAGCTCCGGTTTACTACCGAATCTACAAAGAGCTTAAACGGCGAATAGGCAAAGGCGTTTACTCAAAGAAACTTCCTACTGAGAAGGAGCTTTGCGGCGAGTTCAAGGTAAGCAGGTTGACGCTGCGGAGAGCGCTCGACGAACTGAAGAGAGAATCCGTTATCGAGTCTTCTAAAGGTCGGGGGACCTTCGTCGTCGAAGAAAAACACGAAGAAAGTATCAGTTCCCTCACAGGATTCACCGAAGAAGCTGCCAGAGACAATCGTAAAGCGAAGTCGATAGTATTGAAAGACGGTCTCGTCGTTCCTCCTGTAGAGATCGCAGAGCTATTCGGTATTCCCACTGACGGTATGGTAGTGTTGCTCCAAAGAGTTAGGTATCTCGATGATGAACCGTATGGAATTGAGAGAGCCTACCTCAATCCGCTGGCAGATATAAGGATTCTCAACATAGTGAATAGAGATATGAGTGAAGAATCGCTCTACGCAATTCTGAAAAACGAGTTTTCCATTGTCCTCGATCATGCCCAGGAGAACATCGAGGTTTGCAGGTTGTCGAGAGAAGAGGCGAAGCATCTAAAAGTCAAAGAGGACAGCTACGCAATATCTAGAGAGAGACAGACATTTACCAATAAGAATCTATGTGTGGAAGTGGTCAGATCTGTTTACAGAGGGGATCGCTACAGACTAAAAGTTGTGAGGAGAGTAGAATGAGTAAGAAAATCATCGCAATGGACGGAGGCGGAACTAATCTTAGAGTCACTGCAATCTCAAGTGAAGGTAAGATAAGAAAGAACTACGGCACCGGGGTTAATATAACTGCGGTCAGCAGTAGCAATCTCATATCGATTTTCTCGTTAGTTCGCGACGACATATGGGTCCCGGATGTGATAGTCGCTGCCTTCTCCGGTGCGGGAGACAGAACTCGCGAAGGAAAGCTCGTTCAGGCGCTGGAATCGGTTTTCAGAGGAGCTAGCATCGAAGTGATTATGGACATCGAGGGACTTTACAGAGCGGCAGTCGGCGAAGGAAGAGGTGTTGTTGTCGTTTCTGGAACCGGTTCTACTGTTTACGGCCATGACTATGCGGGAGAAGCCGTGAAGTCTGGGGGCTGGGGACACATATTCGATGACGAGGGAAGCGCCTATTGGATTTCCATGAAGCTGATCACCGCAGCGCTCAAGTATAGAGATGGATTGATTCCTCACGATCCCGTTTTCGACCGGCTTGTAGAATTCTTTGAGATGGAGAGCATAGAGGAACTTGTCAATCTTACGCTTCTGCCTGATATGAAAACGAAGATCGCCTCCTTCAGCAGAGTTGCTCTAGAAGACCCTTCGGAACTGACTAAAAGAGTTGCAGATGAGGGAATAGAGATACTGGCAAAAAGGACTCTCAACGTTCTTGAGAGAACAGGTGAGGTCGATACAATCCACACATTTGGCGGCTCATTTGCCTCCGCCTATTATAACGAGAGATTCTCGGAGATGATAAACAACCACAAGACCTCACTCTTCACGGGGAACGTGGATGAGATCCTTGCAGAACAGGCATTTGAGAAACTCAATAGATCCTGAACTCTTCGATCAGACTCTCAAACTCTCTCTGTTCACCTTCCCATAAGCGGGAAAGCTCTGCTGAAGTTGCTCCCTTCAGCAACTCTTCTCTATACCTTTCTTCTCCCATTATCAGGTCGAAATGGTATCTGCCGTCCCACATCTTGTTTAGAGGGATGCTGGTCCCGTGATAATGCACATCCCAGTCAAATTTCTCTGGCCACAATCTTATTAGAGTGGCGATTATGTCTAAAGCAAGTTCCAAGGGTTTAATGGTGTTTCTATCGGCAACATAGAATTCAAGACCATTACAAGACTGGTTGTGCAACTTGAATGCCCCTGGAATGAAACTCCTCTCTCTGAAGGCAACACCGGGATGATCATGCTTTTTCAGTTCCGTATAAAGCGATGAGGAGTCAATCCATGGCGCTCCTATGTATTTGAAGGGATGAACAGTGCCGCGCCCCATGGATAGGTTCGTGCCCTCGAAGAGACAGAAGCCCGAGTATAGTATCGCATGTTCAAGAGAAGGTATATTTGGAGAGGGAGTACTCCATAGATGGCCGGTCTCATCATAATACATGTCTTTGTCGTAGTTCTCCATGGGGATTACGATCAGATCTGCGCCGATGTCAAAAACCTTGTTGAAGTACTTCGCAACTTCTCCCACTGTCATACCGTACCTCAGAGCCAAACCGTAGCCACCAACGATGCTGTCCAATCTCTTCTTAATTGTTGGGCCGACGACTTTGCAGGACAGAGGATTGGGTCGATCGAGAACAACTACCTCTATTCCCCGCTTTGCACACTCTTCCATCGAATATACAAGAGAGTAGAGGTATGTATAGAAGCGAAGTCCGACATCCTGGATATCATAAACAAAGGAGTCAATTCCCGAAAGCATTTCTTCTGTAGGACGTATGACATCTCCGAAGAGCGAATAGATTGGGATGCCGTACCTAGGGTCGAGCGCATTGGCTACACTTACTCCATCTGCCGCGGCTCCCGAGATTCCATGTTCGGGACCGAACAACTTCACGACGTTGAATCTGTTACTGAGCAACAGGTCAACGTTGATTCGTAAATCTCCATTTACACCGCTGGAATTGGTTAACAAGCCGATCCGTTTACTCTTCAGCTGGTTTCCAGCCAGAAGGCAGTCGATTCCAAGCTTCACTTTCACGCCAGACACCTCACTTTATAGCTCCCTGCGTCATACCTGTTATGAATTGCCTTGAGAACAACAAGAAGAGTATTATCGTCGGGGCCACTGCGAGAGTAAGGCCCGAGAAGAGCAGGTGCCACTGATTGACGTATTCTCCGAAGAAGATCGAGACTGCGAGAGTTATAGTTGCCTTGGATCTGTCGGTTATGAAGATCAGCGGGAAGAAGAAATCGTTCCACACATTGACGAAACTGACAATCGATACTATGGAGAGAGCCGGTTTGACCAGTGGAAGTACAATCTTCCAGTATATCTGCATCGGAGAAGCTCCATCGATTCTGGCTGCTTCAGAAAGCTCATTCGGAACCCCGTCAATGAAATTCTTGAGAAGAAAGACAGAGAAAGGGATATTTACGGAGGTGTAGATTAGAATCAGTCCAAACAGAGAGTTCGTGAGATGAAAGTTTCTCAGTAGTATGAATATGGGGATTATTGCGAGCCTCGCCGGAAAGGCTAGACCCAGCATCGAGTAAATGAAGAGAAATCTTCTTCCCTTGAAGGTATACTTAGAAATTGCATAGGCGAACATAGACGACACTATAACAATTCCAATTACCGAGGTTCCGGCAACAATCAAACTGTTTTTGTAGCCCGTCCCTATACCGGCCTGTTGCCAGGCCTTGGAATAGTTCTCGAACATAACCTTTGACGGAAAGGAGAAGGGTTGAAGATAGATCTCCCTCATCGACTTGAGAGAGTTCAAAATCATCATGAAAAAAGGAACAAGTATGACCAGGCAGTAGACGGCCAGAAGGAAGTAGACGATTATCTTTCCGAAAAGACTTAGCTTCAGCATGTTTCAAGCACTCCTTTGTCTCTTCTCGACAATGTATACATACAGAATCGAGACGGGCATAACTATGGTGAAGATAAAGACTGTTACCGAAGCTCCCAGTCCCATGTCGACTGCCCCGCTGCCAAGTCCTCCGAAAGCCGTCCTGTAGAAGAGAGTCCCGAGAACGTCTGTAGTTCTGTAAGGACCAGCCTGTACACCCACAAGAGCGTATACCATGTCGAATATATTGAAACTCCATATGAAAATGAGAATTGCTAGCGTTCTGAAAGTTGAAAACGTCAGAGGGAATATTATTCTCCACGTAATCTTCCAGTTGTTGGCACCATCAATGTAAGCGGCCTCTATCAACTCAGGCGATATATCAAGTATCGCTGCGAGAATAACGAGTACATAGAACCCAAGATTTCGCCAAACATTGACCAGAATAATCGTCGTGAGAGCCGTACTTGCCTGACCCAGCCACGGCTGTGCGAATCTTCCAAGCCCTACAAGTTTTAGAAGCTGGTTAACAAGGCCTGCTTGAGGATTCAGGAAGAGCACCCACATGAATCCCACAAGAACCAGAGGTATCATATTCGGAATGTATGTGACCACTCTGAACACTCCGGCTCCCTTTATCTTGCTTGCCAGCATAAGTGCGATAAGGAATCCGAGTCCCAGCTCAAAGATTACAAGCATGATGAAGAAATAAACGTTATGTGAGAATGCATTGAACAGTTCTTTGGAAAAGCTTCCGGTAAAAAGCGTACGGAAGTTCTTTAAACCGACGAAGGTCCTTGCCCCTACACCAGACCAGCTGAAAAAGCTCAGTATGAGGCTGTCGATCAGTGGGTATATTATGAACATAGAGTACAGAATCAAGGCAGGTAAGATGAAAACAAGAAGGTATCTAAGTTTAATCTGCATCTTCGTTTCTCCTCAATGAACTCTTCCCCGCCGGCTGGCGGGGAAGAGAAGAATTAACTGATTACTTGTTCATCAAAGGCGGGTACCACTGAGAAATAGCGTCCTGAGCCATCTGAGAGAGTCCTTCGGGAGTAAGCTGTCCTGCGTAAAGAGCTTGCATTCCTGGGCTAAGAACGTCGTCATAGAGAGAAGGTTTCTGTGTTGTGAATACAGAGCCTACCCAGTAAACCCATGGAGAGGCGTTGTTGTTGTAAACATCAAGAACCTCTTCTAGAAGAGGATCAGGCGGGATTTCTGCGCCAACAACGGCAGGAATATTGTAAGTGATTCCGGCGAATATCGTACCGAATTCTGGAGTGGCACAGAATTTGATGATCTCTTTCGCGTCCTCGAGATTCTTGACGTTTGATGTCAAAGCGATCGCTCCATCGAGATATGTGTAGGCGTAAGGTGTCTGGTCTTTTGTTTCCGGAGGAACCATGAAGTAGCCGACATTTAGATCGGGATTGAGATCCTTCCATGTCTGGTAGCCCCATGCTCCGTAGAAGACCATTGCAGCCTGTCCAAATGCGAAAGCAGCATCCTGATCTACGGTCGAATTACCCATAAATCCATCCTGATAGTAAACTTTGAGGTCGTTAAGTTTCTTGTTGAGGTCGGTGAACTTTGGATCCAGGAAGTTCGTTTCGCCATAAGTGAGCGCCTTTATCCAGTCTGGTCCGAGAATGCTGACGCCACACATCGCATGCTGCATTGCCAGCGCCCAGGCTTCCTTTCCGTAAAGGAAGAATGGGGTGATACCGTTCTTCTTGAACACTTCAGCATTAGCAATTAGTTCGTCCCAGGTTTCAGGTTCTTCAAGTCCAAACTGGTCGTAGTAGTCCTTGTTGTAGAATATTCCGACCACCTGAACCGCGAAAGGAACTCCATAAACTTCGTCTTCCCATGTAACAGAGTTCAGCGAAGCCTGGGGGAAGTTCGACATGTCCGTGAAATCACCGATCGGAAGATAGAGCCCGTTTTCAATTAGAACCTGAGTTCTTCCTCCAGGAAGTCTTCTGGAGTAAACAATATCTGGACCTTCACCGGTCTGCAGAGCGAGAGCTACCTTTGAATCATATTCCGTCGGAGCAAAGGCTGTGAATTCGATCGTTATGTTGAGTCCCTGACTCCTGAGTGCGGCCTCAACATCTCTCCAGACCTGAGCATCTTGTGTCCGCCAGCTCCAGATCGTTACCTTACCGGCAAACGCACTAACTACGAGAATCGCAATTAAAGCGACTAGCAAGAATTTCTTCATCTTTCGCCTCCTAACAAATTAAAGTGAGAACACATTACTTGTTATGCCATCGTGAATCTATTGAGTGATACATACAACGCATAGATAAACCATTCTGTCTTGTCACAAGAGGGATATCCCGGATCGGCGAATGATATTGTTAGTATGATTATACAATATATGTCTAAGCGAAAAAAACAGTAATTAGCATTGAACAGGCACGATCATTGGAGCTCAATGCTAAAAATTGGCGTTAGGCATTCCTCAATGAAAGAAGATGGGTGTAATTACTGTCGTTGTTATCTATTACCTAAACATTGACTACGAAAGGACGAACAGATCGAGAGCGTTTGGAGGAAGTCTGAAGAGCAAGTTTGGCGTTTTCGACTGCTCTATCGGTAAGCACATAGTTCAGGTGAAAACAAGACTTCATAATATCAGGATAATCATATAGAATCGTTATATGGTTCTGACAGGACCGCGGATATTGGAAAGAGTTACTAGATTATTTTCTGCCGGAGGCGACTCATGGAGAGAGTGACGGTTACCATTGAAGCAAGTATGGAGGGTGCTGTTGACAGCTTCTTGATAAGAAGGCATGGTGACGTTGAATCCCTCAAAGAAGCAATTGTTGCCGATGATTTCGAAAGAATGGGGGAAATCGCCGAATTCATGAAGAATGAGGGAAGCTGTAGCGGTTTTGATCTCATCTCCTCGTTGGGCGCAAAGCTCTCTTTTGCCGCTTCAGAGAAGAATAGACTGGCAGCCGAGATCTGTGTTGACATTCTCAACTGGTACATGACGGGAATAAGGACAGAGATATTCGGAGAGGGATAGAAACGAACGCGTCTACAATGCACGGGGGTTAGTATTGCTTCTGAAACCTATGGAAAAGCCGGTTCTACCGGAAAGGCTTTCTGGAAAACCTTTGATAGCGATAACTATTGGCGATCCCGCAGGCATCGGCCCCGAGATCGTCTGTAAAGCTATAGCACACGGGGAAATCTTCGAGATCTGCAGGCCGGTTGTTATTGGGGACCGCAAGATCATTCAGCGAGAGATCTACAGAAATAAGCTGTCGCTTGACATAACTCTGATTGAGGGCGTAAATGAAGAGATGGAATCAACTTCAGGCAATATCTCGTTGATTGACTTGGGGAATGCTGATGACCTACCCGATTACGGAAAGATCTGCGGTGGATGCGGAAGGGCCGCCTATGAATACCTCGAGAAGGCTGCGGAACTGGCGCAAAAGGGAAAGATTTCTGCAATTACGACTGCACCGATTAACAAAATGTCCATCAAGGCTGCAGGAGTTCCCTTTGCAGGACATACCGAGATTCTGGGCTCGCTATTGGGGGCGAGAGACCCGCTGACGATGTTTGAAATAGCCGGTGAGCTACGAGTCTTCTTTCTTTCCAGACACATTTCACTTATGGAGGCCTGTCGCATGGTGAAGAGAGACAGAATATTCGATTATATAGTTAGATGTGACGCAGCCCTTAAGCAGCTGGACATCGAGCAGCGAAGGCCGATTGGTGTTGCAGCCTTGAACCCACATGGCGGAGAAGGTGGACTCTTCGGGCGCGAGGAACTCGATGAAATTATTCCCGCCGTTGAGCTAGCAAGGCAGAAAGGGATTGATGTCCTCGGACCGATAGGGGCAGACTCGATCTTCTCTATGGCAAGAAGAGGCGCATTTTCTGCAGTTCTCTCTATGTACCATGACCAGGGCCACATAGCAACGAAGACACTGGATTTCGAAAGGACCGTATCGATTACCCTTGGAATGCCAATTCTGAGGACTTCCGTAGATCACGGAACGGCCTTCGACATTGCGGGAAGGGGAATCGCCGATCCCACGAATTTGATCGAAGCCGTTAAGGCCGCAGCCCGATATTCATAAGAGCTGTCGATAACCTCAAAAGACTTCTTCAACTATGATGCGGCTCCCGGAAAATTAATAGGGCACAGCTCCGGAAGGCACGCTCCCCTCACCTTCCTGAAATATCCCTCGATTGATCTCATTGTTTCTATTATCTCAATTTCGCGCCTTCCTCTCTCATCTAAATGGCAGAGAGTTTCTCTTTACTGTTCTTTTCTCGAGTAGTTTCCATTTCGATGCACCGTTACAGAGTACTGATGCTGGATACTTCCTCTTTGTCGCGAAGTGCGGGATGGGCTATAATAGAAGATCAAATACTTTTCCAGAAAGGAAGCTTCGTGAGCACAATAGAAGGCCGAAAACTCGACCCCATGGTTACGAGCGAGAACTCAAATGAAGGATTCAATGCGATTAGTCATATAGTGGCAGCGGTTCTCGGACTTGCCGGGCTGGTGTTCTTGATAGTCTTCTCTGCTATTCAGGGTAAATGGTTACATCTTGTAAGCTTCGCGATATACGGGACAACCGTAGTCGTCTCAATGACCTTTAGCGGACTCCTTCACTTTTTCTTGTGGTTTAGAAAGTATTTCAAGGTCTTCGCTATCCTCGACCACACTGCGATATACTTTCTCATCGCCGGCACCTATACGCCTTTCTGTCTCGTTGTCGTCGGCGGTTGGGTTGGCTGGACGGTCTTCGTGATAATATGGAGTCTTGCCATCCTTAACGTCGTGCTGAAGTCGGTATTCTTTTCCACGATGCCCCTTTGGTTATCAATGGCGGGATACCTCTCAATGGGCTGGCTCTCGCTTGCGCTGGTTTACAGTGTGTATATAAAGTTGGGGCTTTCTGCCATCCTGTTGCTGCTTCTAGGCGGCGCCTTCTATACGGTTGGCGCAGTGATTTTCATAAGGGAGAAACCGAACCCATTCCCAGGGAAATTCGGAAACCATGAACTCTGGCATATTCTGGTCATGCTCGGTAATCTCACCTTTCTCATGATGATGTTTTTCTATGTACTTCCATACTAATTCATTTGGAACAGCAATAGTTCTTCGTAAGTAGTCGAAAATATGAGTGTCGATCAATGCCGAAGTCTTAGTTCCAGCGGGAATGAGGCTTTTTATTGGAAATTGAGGCTCATATGACTTTCACCATCCCTTCAGATAACGCTTACGAAAGTTAATAAACGAAACGGACTCAACTCTTATCTTGAATTAATTGAAGTCTAATACAATAAATTGAAGTGGATCTAAATATATTTAAGTTATAGTTTGACTTTTCGAGTCGGAAGTTGTATAATGAACTCAGTTGAAGGTGATATTTGTTCAACTTATGTTTTGGAGGTGGACCGATGAAATACTCAATTAGCAACTGTCCCGTCTGTGGAGGGAAGATGACGATCACTGAGTACAAGTGTGATAGTTGTGGCACAACGATTAGGGGAAGATTTGAGCTTGACGATATCATGAAGCTATCTGCCGAGCAGCTCGACTACCTGAAGACTTTCATCAAGAATAGAGGCAATCTATCCGAGGTTCAGAAGGAACTGGATATTTCCTATCCGACGGCTAGAAACAGACTCGAGGATATTGTTAGGGCAATGGGCTACCAGGTTGTCGACAAGGATAGGGAGGAGGCTTCAAGAATCCTTGAAAGACTTGAATCCGGAGAACTACAGCCAGATGAAGCCCTTGAGATGTTAAGAAAAGTCAGAAAAAAGAAGTAGGTGATCTAAGTGGATAGAGAAGAAGTCTTAAAGATCCTGAAGCTCGTTGCCGATGGAAAAGTTTCTCCCGAGCAAGGCAGGGACTTGCTAGAGGAGTTCTTTGAATCATATGAAGAAGTGAAGTCAGGAGGGAAATTCGCCATAGAGGTTGTGGACAACATAACGGGAAAGATTGAGGCCAACATAAAGCTTCCCGTAAGACTTGCGAAGTTTGTGGGGAATTTTGTGAAGGAGAAAGACGCGAATTTTAGAATCGGTGGAAGAGTGGTAGACTACAATCTCAAGGAAGTGCTTGAAGAGGTAATCAAGACTAGGGAGTCGGTTGAAATTGAAACCGAGGACAAGAGAGTAACGATAAAGGTAGAGGATTGAGGAGGTATGGTCGTGGAGAAAAAGTTTGAATTCGACAGCTCGGGTATTGAGATTTTGAAGACAACCTCGGCTAGCGCGGATCTTCAGATCGACCTTGTTGAAGAGGGAAATGTGATTGCGTACGTCGAAGTGGATTCGAAAGATTATGTTCCCGAAGCCGAGAGGTCAGGAAAGAAGCTTACGATAAGATTCCAGAAGGGTACTAACATCAATATTCCTTTTATAAAGAATCTCTTTGACGGCGGAGCGGATGTCGAGAATATAAGGCTTCTGGTGCCAAGAGGCATCCAGGAACTTGATGCAAACAACGTTTCCGGCGACATAAGTATTACTGATTTTGATCTTAGAGGCCTTAAGATAAACAACGTCAGCGGTGATGTCAAGATAGAGAACTGTTCGATGAACGAGTTCAATTTCAGCACAGTAAGCGGGGACTTGACTTTCGTCGCTTCGAACTACCGAAGGGGTAAATTTGGCTCAGTTTCTGGCGATCTGAATATAAAGGGGCTTCCTCCGATGGAAAGAGACACAAGTGTTTCTACGGTAAGCGGGGATGCAATTATCTCTTATTCCGATGAGCCAAGATTTGATGCCACTATCTCATCGGTAAGCGGTGATGTCTCCTCTGACGTAGGACTTGTTAAAGTAGACAAGAAGCATTACAGGTCGGGAAACGGAGAGCCACAGGAATACCTGAAAATGAGCAGCGTGTCGGGAGATCTCATTATAAATGCCAAGTACAGGGGAACGCCTGCCAAAGAAGTCAAGGTTGAGACGGCACCAAAGGCTTCGGAAGATCGAAGATCCGATCGAGCGACCGTGGAAGAGAATCTCCAGGATCAGGAGACCAAGAAGATACTTCTGCTTTTCAAAGAAGGGAAACTTACGAAAGAGTATGCTGTCGAGATGCTGGGAATACTTGGATACTCCGAAAAGGAGATTGAAGAGATGCTAGAAGTCGACGAGGAGCTTAAGAAGCTTAAAGACTCAGTAGATGTAGTAATGACAGAGGAAAATGCTGAAAGCGAAGAGTCTTCCGAAGAGCCAGAGGCACCTGAAAAACCGAAATCGACCTGACTAAAGGAAGAGGGTGATAAGAGATGAGATTTGGAGCACTATTTGCGATTTTCCTGGGAATACTGATCATTCTTTCGGTAACCCATATAATACCGAGCTTTGCCTTTACAATTGAAATCTTCTTTGCCATTATCTTCATCTATCATGGGCTTAAGGTGTTTAGAAGATTTAAGTCGGAACATATGGGTAGTTTGATATTCGGAGGAATTCTTGTTATTGACCTTCTGATAGGCTGGAATATTATCAAAGGGTTCAGAGGATGGGGCTTCTGGGAACTCATTGTAGCCATGATAGGATCTTACATAGTGGGATGGGGTGTTGTGACGCTTTTCAAGAAGAGTTTCAAGCTGGGAAAGGCGCCGAGCTCGACCAGACAGGTTCTAAATATGTCAAGACCCAAAGAATTCGACGAACTAGATATTGAACTGGAAGTTAACCTTACAAAGGTGCTGCTTATGGACAACACATCCAACGGAGTTGATGCAAACGTAAGTTTCGATAGAATGAGCTTTAACGGGGATCTGAAATACGATATGGATAAGGGAAAGGGCATTGTAAGGGCGAGGTGCAAAGCAAAATCCGGCGTTTCAAGTGTCTTGTCAAAGTCGAGAATGAACATCGAAGTCAATTCGGAGCCTGTTGTAAGGGTCGAGGCTACGCTTGATGGAGCCGATACAGTGCTTGACTTTTCGAACATCAATCTAGACAGGGCGACAATCAAGACATCGCTCTCCAGATTGTCTATAATCCCCTCCCAATTGAGAGACTCGATTGTGGATATAGATTGTGAAGTGACTTCTCTGAATATAAGGGCTCCCAAAGACGTTGCTTTAAGCATTCTTCACGAAGGTGAGTTGAACTGGAGCAATTTCAACAACCTTATGGAGAGAGAAAAGGGCTATGTCTCGACCAACATAGATAAGGCAGTAACGACCTGTCAGATCAATGTGAAATCAGATATGTCAAAGATATCGATAGACTGGATATAGAGCAGATAACGTCTTGGGAACCGGCCTTGTGGCCGGTTTCTTTTTGGGCTGGTCCAATTCATGAGAATAAGCAGCGGTCGTGAGCCGAAAGTGACTTATTATTATATAATCAGGTTACCGGATACTGTGTTCCGGCGATTTTTGCTCGCAAATACGGCGACAGTAGGGGGCATTCCGTGAACAAGTGCAGAATCGACCCGAGGGTCTTCAAGGTTCCGATAGATAAGATGCGATCAGGCTACTACTCGGACAAATACTTCACGAGACTTGTCGAAGTCCTCAAGAAAGCAGAGAAAAAGTCGAGGGTACTCTATCAGTTTTTCCCGAGGAGAGATTCGACAATAGTGGGAATTGACGAAGCCCTGGCCATTCTTCGCTTTGGAACCGGCTATTACTCTAATGAAGAAGAGGCGAAGAGGCTCTTCGAAGAGGTATTGGAGATTGAGAAGGCAGTCAACCACGCAGCCTGGGAGATGGATCGGCAGGCACTGGTGGAACTGACCGCTCGAAAATGGGATCTGAAGATGAAGCTGAATGATCTCTGGGTTGACAAATGGCCAGAACTCGAAGTTCGCGCCTTGTATGATGGTGATGAAGCAAAGGATATGGAACCTGTTATGACGATAGAAGGCGACCCCAGATATTTCTCGTATCTCGAAACCATATTGCTGGGTGTTATTGCGAGAGCCTCCTCAACTGCGACTGCCGTCAAGTCCGTCGTGAAGGCCGCCAGAGGAAAGGAGATTCTGTTCTTCAGTGCCAGATTCGATCACTTCTGGACTCAGGCAACGGACGGATACGCGGCGCTCAAGGCCGGGGCCTTCGGAGTCTCTACCGATGCGAATGCAGATTACTGGGGCGTTGAGAGCATGGGGACGATACCTCACGCGCTTATCGCAGTATATAAAGGCGATACGGCCGAGGCATCGATTGCATTCGATCGATATATAAAACCGACTGTCAATCGAATCGTTCTGGTTGATTGGGACAACGATGTTATAGGAACCACCGTGGACTGCGTTGCACGAACGTACAAAACCGAGACTGGGGAAGAATTTCTTCCGGGTCAGACGGATCCCTCTTGTGTTATAGGCCCGGGAAAAGGAAAGATTTGGGGTGTCAGGTTCGATACCTCGGGCAGTCTGAGAGACATGTCGGTTGTTCCGAAAGACTCATCTTCTCTAGGTGTCTGTCCGGAGCTTGTATGGAGGGCAAGAAAGGAATTCGACAGGCTAGGAATGAAGGATCTGAAGATCATTGTTTCGGGTGGCTTCACGGCAGAGAAGATAGACCTCTTCGAGAAGTTGAATGTCCCCGCAGACGTCTACGGGGTTGGCTCATCTCTGCTCAAGAACAAGGTGGACTTCACCGCAGACATCGTTGAAGTTGACGGAAGGCCGTGTGCCAAAGTTGGAAGGGGAAAGAGAGACTCTTCAAGACTAAGTGGATTAGATAGCAACTATTGGAACAACGATAAAGAAGAGAGGTGTTGAAAATGGAAGCAAAGGGAACCTGGACAGTGAAAAAAGGGTTCGCTGAAATGTTCAAGAACGGCGTCATCATGGACGTAACGAATCCCGAGCAGGCGAAGATAGCTCAGGAGGCTGGCGCCACAGCTGTTATGGCTCTTGAGAGAGTACCGGCAGATATAAGAAAAGAGGGCGGAGTAGCCCGAATGGCCAAGATTGGCCTTATCAAAGAGATCATGGATTCCGTTACGATCCCAGTCATGGCTAAGGTAAGGATCGGCCATATCGCCGAAGCGAAGATCCTTGAAGCCATCGGAGTTGACTTCATAGATGAATCTGAAGTCCTTACACCGGCTGATGACAGATATCACATAGACAAGCGGATATTCACCGTTCCCTTCGTCTGTGGAGCCAGAAATCTCGGCGAGGCGGTTAGGAGAATCGCAGAGGGAGCCGCGATGATTCGTACAAAAGGAGAGGCCGGTACAGGAAATATTATCGAAGCCGTCAAGCACATGAGAACGGTCAATGAAGAAGTCAGAAAGGTTCAGATGATGAATGATGCCGAGCTCGTCCACTACGGAAAGGAGATCGGCGCACCTGTCGAGATTCTGAGCCAGGTTAGGGAGCTCCGAAGACTTCCCGTTGTCAACTTCGCCGCGGGAGGAGTAGCCACGCCGGCCGATGCTGCGCTCATGATGATGCTCGGCTGCGATGGAGTCTTTGTCGGTTCGGGAATCTTCAAATCCAAAGACCCTGCAAGAATGGCTAAGGCAATAGTGGAAGCAGTTATGCACTATGATAACCCCGAAAAGCTAGCCGAAATCTCTGAAGATGTTGGGGATGCCATGGACGGTCTCGAGATCGGGACTCTCGAAGTCCGGATGGAAGAAAGAGGCTGGTAAGAGTTGAAAATAGGAGTTCTCGGAATTCAGGGTGCAATTCAGGAACATCTTTTGGCTCTGAATAGTGCGGGGGCGGAAGCTATTTGGGTGAAGGATTCAAAGGAGCTATCTTCCGTCAAAGCACTGGTTATGCCTGGTGGTGAATCTACCACGATGATCAGACTCCTGAAGAGATTTGAGATGTGGGAGCTTCTTGAGGAGAGGTTGAAGAGCGGAATGCCTGCTTTCGCTACTTGCGCGGGCATGATTCTCCTCTCGAAGGCTATCGAAAACGTCTCTAATCAGGACTCTTTAAGCGCTCTGGATATTAGTGTGAAAAGGAATGGATACGGAAGACAGATCAACAGTTTCGAGACCGATATCCAGATAGATGAGATCGGTACGGAACCGTTTAGAGCTGTGTTCATAAGGGCTCCGAAGATTGAATCGACAGGAAGAGAAGTGGCAGTTCTGGCAAGCTACGATGGTTCGCCGGTACTTGTTCGGCAGAACAGAGTGATAGCCGCTTCCTTTCATCCCGAACTGACAGATGATCTGAGAATTCACAAGTATTTTCTCGAGATAGCAGAGTCAGTCAAATAGAGGAATTAAAAATGTGCAGAATGCTGGCCTTCAAAGCAGTTGAAGATATCGACACAAGCTGGATATTTGCCCTTCTAAGCAGCATCTCCGAGAAGGGAATCTCAAGTCCTCACAGAGACGGCTGGGGTTATGCCGTGCGCGGCGAAGGAAGAGAGACATTCAATAGCTCGGGCGTGATCTTTGAGAGTGATGTGAAGATGCCGATTTGCAGAGTGGGCATAATCCACTCTAGAAAGGCATCCAAGGGATACACAGTCAATCTAGAGCATGTGCACCCCTTCTATGCAACCGTTAGGGGAAGGAATTACGCCTTCTGTCACAACGGTACGATTTATGATTTTGCAAGCGACGAAGGAACTACAGATACCCAGAGATACTTCGAAATACTCGTCGGTAATCTTGAGCGGTATGAGCCGAAGACAGCTCTAGAAATCACGTCGGGCTTCGTGGCTGCCAACTATAAGTACACATCCATTAACGCTTTTCTTACTGACTATGAGAAAGTATGGGCCATAAGACAGAATTCCGAGAGAGATGACACGGAACACGCCCTGTTCCTCTATGAGAGGGATGGAGTAAGAATAGTGGCAAGCGAACCCATAGAAAAGTTCGGAGCTTTGCAGGGGAGCTCCATAGAGATAAAGAACGGTGAATCTGTCATATTGTGATAAATGATTTAAGGCGCCTGGAGGATCTCCAGGCGCTTCTTTTGTTGAGAGAGCTAGAAATCAATGCCTATCTTATGCATAACAGCAACAAGATTATTGTCAAGTAATTCTATTTCCGCATCTGTGAGGTTTTTCAGAGGTGTCTTGACTCCTCCCATTTCTAGTCCTCTTCTTTCCAGAACATGTTTCATGTACGGGATATTTGCCCCATTTCCGAGGGCCATTGTAAGCCTTGTTAGCGACTTTTGATCCTCAAATGCCTTCCCAATATTACCTTCCCTAACTGCATCGCGGACCTTGACGAAGAACTCAGGGAAAACTGCTCCAGGTCCTGAAACGCAACCTTTAGCCCCGGCGATAAGGACGGATGCGAATGCGGCGTCGCAACCGACTACCGTGTTGAAAGTAGAAGGAAGAGTCTGAATTACACTCGTGGAATTCACGAAGTCACCACTGCTATCCTTAAGACCGACTATATTCTTGTGCTTTTCATGCAATCGCGCAATAACTTCGACGCTCACCGGGTTCTTAGTCAACGATGGTATGTTGTAGATGTAAAGTGGAAAATCATCGACAGCTTCTGCAATCTTATCGTAGAACCAGAATAGTTCCTCTTGTTTGTGATTAAAGAAGAAAGGCGAGACAACTGCGGCAGCATCTGCTCCAGAATTTCTTGAGTGTACCAAAAGTTCGATTATGTCTTCAAAGACCGCCGCTCCACAATGAGAGACAACGGTCATTCTTCCTTCATTTGCTTCAATGAATAACTCGAGAGTCTTCTTTCTTTCTTTAAGAGATAGAGAAGTTCCCTCGCCGGTCGTGCCCAGAACGAACATACCGTCAACGCCCTTATTGGAAAGAAAGTCTACATAAGCTTTTATTGCGCCGTAATCAACACAGGACCCCTCATCGTTCATAGGTGTGAGTGGAGCAACTCCGACCCCTTCAAGTAATCTTCTCACCATGATCTCCCTTCTGACAATCTTCTGGCCGCCTCTTTCATTACATCAAACTCTTGCACCAGGCCCAGTCTAACCTTCCTAGAACCGTTAGCACCATAAGCGGTTCCGGGAACAACAAGAATGCCGTACTCTCTGTAGAGCTTTTCCGTGAAGCTCCAGGGATCGGTCCCTTCAGGAGTGGAAATCCAAACGTACATAGCTCCTTGAGGTGCTGTGAAAGACAACCCGGAAGCTTCCAGACCTTCAAGAATCGCGTCTCGCCTATCCTGATAGATCTCTTTCAACTCACGATAGTAAGAGTCGGGAGTGGATTTCATTGCGGCTACAGCAGCCAACTGAATTGGATAAAAAACGTTTGAGTCTATCTTCGACTTATATAGCTTAACTGAATCAATGAGTCGCCTGTCGGCAACGATGGCTCCGACTCTCCAACCTGCCATGTTGTAAGTTTTTGAGAAGGCGAAGTACTCCAGCCCAAGTTCCAGATTCTGTTGTGCTTCGAAGTAACTGTTCACTTCCAGACCGTCAAAGGCGATTTCCGAGTAAGCGAGATCGCTCATCACAACAAAACCGTATTTGCACGAAAGCTCGGAGAGTCTCTCGTAATACTCTTTGCTCGCCACTCGGCCGGTGGGATTTGAGGGGTAATTGACGATTACCATTTTCGGCTTGTGCAACACTGCAAGACTCTCGATCTCGCCGAGAGTAGCCATTGGATCAACATCTCCATCGTAAGTGATAAGCTTTCCGCCGGTGAAAAGAACGGCTTCGAAATAGGTTGGATAACCGGGGTCGGGAACAAGGATCGAATCACCGGCATTTACCAGTGCATGCAATGCATTGAAAATCGCCTCTTTGATTCCCACCGTAACGAGCACGTTCTCTTCGGGCTTGACAGTTACTCCGAAGCGTTTCTTGTACCAGTCTGCAACACCTTCCAATAGTTCAGGAGCACCATGCTGCGGCGGGTAAGTGTGGTAGGCCGGGTTTGACAGGTTCTCCTTCATTACCTCCACTATCCATTTTGGGGTGGACCTGTTCGGGGCACCTATTGAAAGGTTGATCATTTTCTGCTTGGGTGGTTCTTTCTTCAGGCCATTGATAAATGCGAACGCATCGGGCCTGAAAAACTCAAGCTTGGAGCACTCGAGCTGGAATTTCATCTGTCAATCCCTCCCTCTAGTTTTTTTGATACTACAATAAGCGGATAGCACACAAGTATGAAGAACACAGACACAATACTGAATGCCGTAAAAGGACTTAGAGTCAACTGCATTATCTGTCTGGAGGTTCTTACGATCTCAACCATTCCAACTAGCGAGATTATTGAAGTATCTTTAATTGTCATTACTATTTGGCCCACAATTGATGGCATTGTTGCCTTTATGATCTGAGGCAAAACTACATGCATCAGTTTTTGAAAGTAGTTCATTCCAAGAGCTTCGGCCGCTTCAAACTGCCCTTTATCTAGAGACAGAAGACCGCTTCTGAAAACCTCTGAAAGATATGCCGTTGCCGTAACTGAAAGAACGACTATTCCCGTTTGAAACGCGCCCAATTCAATTCCAACGTACGGCAGCGCAAAGTAGATAGCATAGACGATTATCAAGAAGGGCGATCCCCTGATTATCTCTACAACAATGGCCAGAAGTTGCGAGATAACAGGAATTCGATGAAAACGAATTAAGGCGATCACAATTCCCAGCACTATACCGATACCCAGAACGAATGGAAGGAAAGCCAGGTTATTGAGGAAGGCAACTCCGAGTCTGAATATTTGCTGCAATAAAGATATGTCTTGCATCATACCACCTTCTTAAAACCGAACCATCGCTTCGCATCCGATTGTCCCGACTTCTGATTTCTGCTTATAATACCGCTTAAAAGAGCAAGAATCAGATATATTCCAAAATACATAAGCATCGGTACACCGAATGATTCGAATGGCATATATGTTCTCGCGGCAATCTTTCGAGCAGTATAAGTAAGCTCGGGGATAACTAGAACTGCCGCAAGACTTGTGTCTTTTATCAAATACGAGAATTGGCTGATCAGTGGAGGCAGAATACTTCTAAAAACTTGCGGCAAGATTACCTTTCGCATCGTCTGGAACCACGACAAACCGAGAGCCTTTGAGGCTTCTGTCTGTCCTTTGTCAATTGAGTTGAGACCGCCACGTACTATCTCAGATATATAGGCGCCGCTGTTCAGAGAAAACGCAACTATGGCGCTCTGAAAGGAAGTTAACATCAGACCGGTAATTGGAAGGCCATAGTGGACGAAGTACAACTGCACAAGCAGAGGCGTCGACCTGATAAATCCAGTGTATATTCCTACGGGAATAATGGCGAACTTCGATTTCATTGTTGATAGTATTCCTACCACTGTTCCTATTAGAAGTGAAAAGACACCGCTCAGGGCCGCTACCTTTAATGTTTCCAATAAGGCCTCAAAAAAGTCAGGGAGATACTGTGAGATCATTCTCATGTCAAGCATGATATCACCTAAAGTATCTTACTCAGGAATTCCTTGGTTCTGTCACTCCTGGGGTTGTTGAAGAACTCATCCTTAGGGGTGAGCTCGACTATCTTCCCGTCATCCAGGAAACCGATTTTGTTGGCAACCTGACGCGCAAAACCCATCTCATGGCTGACAATGATCATCGTCATTCCTCCGCGTGCCAGGTTAGTCATGACATCCAGTACTTCGTTGATCATCTCTGGATCCAGTGCTGACGTTGGTTCATCAAAAAGCATTAGTTTAGGATCCATTGCCAAAGCTCGCGCTATCGCAACTCTCTGCTTTTGCCCTCCTGAAAGCTGAGGAGGAAAGGCATCGTACTTAGCAGATAATCCGACTTGATCAAGTAGTTTCCTGGCTTTTTCGAGAGCTTCATCCTTGGGCACCTTCTTTACGAGTATGGGTGCCAGGGCAACATTGTCTACTACTGAAATGTGAGGGAATAGGTTGAAATGCTGAAAAACCATTCCAGTGTTCTTTCTAACAAAACTCAAATTGGCTCTCGCCTGCTTAATGTCTTTTCCGAGAACTTCGATTGATCCCTCATGAAAGTTTTCAAGCATGTTTATGCAGCGAAGAAGGGTGCTTTTCCCAGCTCCGCTCGGTCCGCAAAGAACCAGTACATCGCTTTCGAATACATCTAGCTCGATGTCTTTTAGAACGTGCAGTTTTCCGAAGGATTTGTTGAGACCCCGGATTCGAACAATTGGTTCCATTAGAATTCCCCTTTCGACTCCTAAAATGAGATGGGGGCTAGCCCCCATCTCGTCTTGAATTAACTACTCTCCAGGCTTAGTCAATAATGAAAGAAGGTTCCCAGGCTTTGCCTACGTACTTCTCGTAGATCTTTCCGTACTCGCCAGTCAGCTTCTCCCACTTGAGGAACCAGTTGAACCATTCAACCAGTGAGTCGGAATCCTTGTCCTGCCTGAAAGCGAGTCCGTAAGTGTCGGGTCTCACATACCCATCAAGGATCTTCAGATCTGGGTTCTTGTTAACTAACTCAATACAGATCATTTCGTCGTCCATAACCGAGTCGATTCTACCCAACTTGATATCAGTCATCCATTCGGCAAGATTGTCGTATAGAGACGCCTTTTTGCCCCATTCGTCTTCAATGAAGTCTGCGTGAACAGAACCCATTGTCGCACCCATTTTGACTGAAGGATCGGCCAGATCTCTCCAGCTCTCCAGAGGAGAGTCTTTTCTAGCGATCGCGACAATTCCTGTCAGGAAGAATGGATCGGAGAATCTTATCGACTTCATCCTTGTTAGAGTCATGGACATGTTTGCTGCTATCATATCTACTTTTCCTGAGAGCAATGACGGAATAAGACTTTCCCATGCCACGTCTTGCCAGACCAGTTCAACACCCATTTCTCTTGCAGCAAGTTCCATCAACTCAACGGTAAACCCAGTCGGCTTCCCTGATGCGTCCCTATACTGCATCGGAACTGCAGTCATATCCGTTGCAACAACGAGTTTCCCGTTTCTAACAACATTCTCCAGTGTGGTAGCCGCGAGACCAAATGAAACAAACATACAAGCAACAACCAGTAAAACAACCAGTTTTTTCATCTCAATTCCCCTTTCACATTTTAGTTTGCGCCACGATTATCCACGCAATCGGAAATTTTCCTATGTGTTCATTATTGTGGAACTAGTTTCAACAATGTGGTAACTACAACTACTCTACCAAATGAGTAGCATAATCTCCAACACCATTCACGGATGTTGGACAGATTCCAGAGATGATTATGCGTGTTGAACGAAGATTCTCTCTCTTGCAGGTGAATATTCAGGCTAAGAGGGCTATTTCGATAAGGGCACTAGTTGGATTTCTGCATAATTATTATGTTGCGAAGTCTATGAATAGTTTGTTCAGTTTCCCTATTGTTTTCAAGAATGGTTCTTTGTATCTCTCAATTGCTTCGTCTGTCATTCTGTTGGCAGGGCCTGCAATGCTAACAGCATATCTTGCAACTTTGTGATTATCAAGTATTGGGGCGGCGATACACTTAATGCTTTCTTCCTGTTCTATTCTGTCGTACGCATATCCGTGCTCTCTTATCCATTGTATTTCCTTCCTGAGCTGTTCCTTATCTGTTATGGTGTTCTTCGTTCTTCTCGCAAGAGTCACTCTCTCGAGATATCCGTCTATGTAAGAATCCGGCTGAAATGCGAGCAGGGCCTTCCCCACGCCTGTACAATACATAGATGCAGTAACTCCTACGGTCGAATGGGGGCGCAGAGCGTGCGTTGGGTGCAGACATTCGAGATAAATTACTTGATCTCTGAACAGAGATGTGAGATGAATCGTCTCATTTATTTCGTTCCTTAGTTCCTCAAGGTAAGGCAAAGCCACTTCTCTGAATTCGAGGTTCCTCCGCATGAGACCACTCAGTTGAAGGATCCTGTTTCCGAGCATGTAGAAGCTCTTGTCTTTTGTAAGGTAGTCAAGTTCAGTCATTGCAGACAAAATATGATGCACAGTTGCTTTGGGATAACCTAGCTTGGCCACTATGTCGGTAAGCCTCCATCTGCTTTGCTCAAAGAACAGCTCGAATATCTCGTCCACTTTTCTGAATGCTTTGAAGTGTTCCATAATGTTGACTCCGATCAATGATGTTGATAATAGAATATCAGAAAATGCTTTTGATAGCAAATCTTCGATCTCCGGGGAGCAAAGGAATTCATAGGCTTCGCGGCCGCGATGACTTTCACGGCAGGGTAAGCGATAGACAGAAACGGAAAGTGATATGCATCCTGGTAAAGCCCGATAATTGACTATTGGAGGTGCTGTACTTTAGCAAGAATCGGCCGAGGAATCACTTGACGGCCTCAGTGTGGCCGTCAAGGAAATCATGAAGACAGTGTTATTTCAGCAGAAAGCCTATGCTAAAGTTTATGGTAGCCAGTTTGTTGTCTGTGAAACCATCGGGGCTACTCGCGTTTTCGGAGGTGCCTTTCGCAGTTCCACCTATGAAACGGATGTTGAAATAGGTCTCGAGATAATCTGTGAGAAGCAGCCCTGCCCACAATGAAGCGTCAAGGACCGATCCTTCGAAGTCGAAATCCGCTCCGTTAATGAACCTGCTGGATGCGTAGAACCCGTCGATATCTGTTGCGAAGTAAGTCTTTTCGCCAAGCCAGAGTTCGCCTTTAATTTTGCTAATCGGTACTGGACCGACGTTCTTGTTCGCGATGAATTGAGGTCCGTTCAGTGATTCGAAGTAGATGTCGGCATTTCTCAACTGAAGAGACAGATCGAGAGCCAGATAGCTGTTGCCCTTCCTCAAAACGTCATAGGTGTAACTCACCCTGTAGGAGGGAAAAGCGTAATTGAGAAGAACACCGCTTCCTGCAGGAAAGGTGACACCGTCAACAACGAGGTCGTTCTTCAGCTGCACTTTCGTTTGAACGGTAAGTGGCTGATATAGACAGTGTGCCTCCCGATACCCAGTCCGGCGGTATATCTCTCATATGGGAAGAGAACATCCTGTCCCTCGTCTTTGACATAGTCGAGAACAGTTCCCGTTTGCCCGAACTGAATCGTGTGAAAGAGGACTCCTGAGAACCCGATCTCATAATCGAGCTCAAGCCTATACCTGTTGTGGGGATCGTTCAAGAGACCTGCTGTGGAAATTACCGCAAGAAGAAGGACTGCAACCATTACCGTTCTTGTTTTCACGATTTCACCTTTATTCATACTTATTATAATTATAAAGCGTGTGGTTACATAAGCGTCAGGTCTGTAGAAGACTCAAGATTTCTTCTACACTGTTAAAATTGTGGCAAAGGGGGAAGCTATGGAGAAGAGTTTGCCTTTTCTGACACATGATTATGAAAGACCGGCCGTCATAGAACCGACGAAGGTCATCTCCTCGATACCTGAGATGCCCGAAAGAGCTGTGATTCTCTTCTATCAGGGCGTGATAGAGAGTCTCTTGAAGAAGGGTCTTCTGAAGAAGATCGTTGACAGGAGAAGTGAGGTAGGATTGTTCCCCGTCTACGAGATCGAACACAGAGGAGAAAGAGTTGCCCTGTTGAATCCAGGACTTGGAGCACCATCCGCTGCGGGCTTCTATGAAGAGCTGATAGCCCTGGGAGTAAGAAAGACAGTAGCCTGCGGTTCCTGCGGAGTGTTGAAGAGAGAAATTCCGAGAGGTGAGATCATCGTAGTGGAATCGGCAGTCAGGGATGAGGGGACCTCATTCCATTACGTGGAGCCCTCAAGAGAGATTTCAGTCGATAAGAGTGTGATCGAGATGATCGAATCTACATTGAGAAGGCTGTCTATACCTTATGTAAAGGGAAAGACCTGGACAACCGATGCCTTCTACAGGGAGACTAAGCGCATAGTCAGCAGAAGAATTGACGAAGGGTGCATAACAGTCGAGATGGAGGCTTCGGCCCTCATGGCCGTCTCTAAGTTCAGAAATGTGGTCTTTGGCCAGCTCCTTTCGTCCGGAGACGATGTGAGCGGTGAAGAGTGGGACAGACGATTCCATCCCGAAGCTTCGAATCACAAAGAGCGTGTATTCTGGGCAGCTCTCGAGTGTTGCCTGAGATTATAACTCCGTCGGTAGTATATTCCTTCGCTTCACAGAGTGGAAAGTTCAGAGTGGGTGATGGTATGGTCGAACCGATTAAGGTTTCCTCGAAAAAACACGGAAGGGCAATAGAGCTACTTGCCGAAGCATTTGCTAATGACCCGATGATCAAATACGTATTAAGTGATAAAGCAAGAAAGTACGTAAATAGGATCTATGGAGTAATGTTCAAGACTTATCTGGAGAAAGGATCCGCGTACTTTGATTCATCCGAGATGAACGGAATAATTCTCTGGATTGACTCTAAAGAAGATCCGGGCCTTGGCGTCTGGATAAGGAGCGGAGCCTTGAAGATGCTGACATTTCCTGGAAGATCACTAAATCGCCTTATGAAGGTCGGTAGGGCGATTTCGAGGGTTCACAAGGAATGCATAAAGGAACATCACCTTCACCTGATTTTCATTGCTGTTTCGCCAGCTTCTCAGGGGAAAGGTATCGGCAAACAACTTCTTAGCCTTCTTGCGCATGAAGCAGACTCAAAAGGTCTTCCCTGTTATCTTGAAACGCAGAATCCTTCAAACTTAGGATTCTATGAATCCTTTGGGTTCTACGTTGCGAAGGAAATCGAAATCTCGCCCGAACTCAGATCGTGGAGTATGGTCAGACCAATTTCGTGAAGAGCGGCAGCGATCCGCTGAACGCTGGGAAGAGCCACTGCCCGGAGAAGCTCTGGTAAGCAAGGCGTCGAAGAACATCGGCCGACGCAATGCACTGAGGAGCATCAGTGGACGCAAGGCTGCCCTCGGCAGGAGGCGAGGCCGACTACGTCGGGAAGTGAGGCTCGCTGGCGCGAGGAAGTGATGCTGGGGAAATCATCCCAGGAAGTGATGCTGGCGCTTGAGCGCCAGGAAGAAAGGAAGAGTCGGTGGCTGATTTTTTTATCTGTGAGCTGATTCGAAATCATGCACTTCTTGTAGGGGCGAACGGCTGTTCGCCCTAGCAGAAAGCTTTGTCAGAGACGAAAGCTTAGCTCCAGGAGCAAAGAGCCGCCCTCGGATGACAGTCTTCAGTGAGTGCTCTTACGGGACTACAGCCTTTCTTCCCGTCATTCTGGCATGGTTCTGGCCAGAATCTCGATCCTTACCGTGTTTTGAAGACCAGATCCCGTGCAGGTGCATCACGGGATGACCAGGTAAGTGGATTTAAGGGAAGGTTCTACGGGGATAACAGTCTTTTCTTGCTTTTCGTCATTCTGACGAAGGTCCTGGTCAGAATCTCGATCCACGCGAAAACGCGAACAGTTGCAAGTTATAAGAGCAAATGCTAAGAAAAAGGTTCTCGGGTTTGATTTCAACGAAGACGGCTCTAAACAGCGTTCAGCGGCCTTTCTGGACCGTTGACGGGCAACGTTGTCTTCGTCAGCGTTCAGCGGTTCCTAGCCCGCGAAATCTGACTGGCTTTCAGATCGCTTCCTGCCGAAGGCAGCCCTGCGTCCGCCGATGCATTCCGGCGCCTTGCGTCTTACTCCGCTCTTTCCTACCCCAACCTGCTACCCCCGACCACGTTTCTGCCCTCTGATCCCTTCGGTCAGCTTTCCTTCCCGGCCAATCTTATGCCTTCTTTGGGGCTGTCGACAATATGCAGGTCCAACTGGCTGAACGGTATCTCTATTCCGTTTTCATCGAATTTCGATTTTATGATCTTCGCGAGTTCTGTGCTTGAAGCAATGAAGTCCGGCCTCTCCACCCAGAATCTCACGACGAAGTCGATCGAAGACGCGCCATACCCGGTGAACTGGATCATGGGTTTGTGATTGTCGTCTACATATAGCTTTTCATAAGAGTTGACAGAATCCTCGAGTATCTTCATCACTTTGTTCAGATCGCTCGAATACGAAACGCCTACCGTGAGATCGTTTCTTCTTATATTTTCGGGCCAGAAGTGAATTATCGTTGCGGCCCAGACGTTTCTGCTCGGTATGGTTACGAGCTTGCCGTCCCAGGTTTTGATCAGTACGTGATTCAGTTTTATCTCCTGAATCGCGCCTGAGGTTCCGCCAATGTCCACGGCTTCCCCTTCGTAAACCAACTTGTTGATCATTATAAGAATTCCACAGATGAAATTGTCTAGAGGCTCTTTGACTGCGAGACCTACAATAATACCTGATACTCCGAGTCCGGCAAGCATAGGAGCCAGATTCTTGAAGAGAACCGAGATGATTATGAAGGCTGCCAGCGCATAGAACGCCAGATTGAAAAGCGTTCTCATGGTCTTACGATACTGAGTGGAGACAACGGTTGTCTTCTCCGCGAATTTCATGAATGTTTTGTAGAAGAGACCTGCCAGCCATTTTGCCAGCAGCAGGATTACAACGCTAATCCCTATTCTGATGGCCCACTCGATAATTGTACTGAGTACTTCATTCATGGTAACCCCTCCTATAGTCTCATGTAGTTATTCTTACATACGATCCTTCAAAAACCCAAATTCGATGAAAACGGAAACCTTTCTACCTCCTAAGCAGTTTGGAGAAAGCAGCCGAGGATCTCAGAATCGGAGCGTTTTGCCTTTTGATTACATGGACTGTGAAAAGCCGATCCCTTTCGAGAAGGGGCAGACCCTAATGCAAATACCGCAATCGGTTCCATTCGTCCTCCAATAAGAGTAACAGAGCTCGTGACTAATTCTCCATCTCCTGGTTCCGTTTACGATCTCCTTTCCATTGACGGGTATTGCAGAAGCCGGGCACTTTTTTGAGCAAATACCGCAGCTGCCGCAGAAGCTCTCTAGATCAACATCGATTGATTGGTCGCACTTCAAAGGCATATCCGTAGTTACCAGTCCGAGTTTTATTCTTGGGCCGAACCTGTCAGAGATGAGAAGGCCGTGTCTTCCGAAAACGCCAAGTCCTGAAGCTTCCGCCACCAGAGGGAGAATTGCGAGATAATTTCCGTCCATATGATTTCTAGCCGAGTATCCAAGACTTCGAATGAAATAGGAGATGCTTAGTCCGATCGTGGCTGCCTTCAGATACGTTCTGGAGCTTTCGACCATTGCGGTCATCGCCGGTGCGCTGTCAATCATATCCTTCTTTATTTCAATCGCGAATGCTATTCCAAAGGGAAGTAGATCGGTTATTTTCTTTCCGTAGTGTTCTCGATGCCTGCCTCTGTGGCTATAATAAAACTCCGGTTTCATTTCTGCCACACCTACTAGATCTGCACCAAAATCGTGGGCGACCCTTTTGACTAGATCGGTGAAGCTTGACGAGTCGGATCGAAATCTGTTATTTGATGGCATACCTTCGCATAGAGGTCGAAGATCTTCTATCAGGGAGAAATTCGAACGAACTTCCGAAGCTTCAAACGGCTCGTAAGACGGACTAGAGAAGTCGCACAGATCCGGTCTTCCTCGAAGATCGTCATCAACCTCTTTCAACTCAGGATGCATGGAGTAGTAGTCACGGTACTCGGGAGATCCTGCTTCGTAGTTCATCCTGGCAAACATCGTGTCACGCTCATCGTATCTAGTCATTCTATTCACCACCGGCCTGCACTGATCATACAATTATACTAGCAGCGGCCTTTGCTCCTATGCCATCGACGGGATTTAAGATAGGCGCTACACAGAGCCGGCTTCAAGCAACTTCAGTTCCGATCACAGACTCTTTCCTTCATTTGTTTTGATTTGCCCGATGCTATACTTGTGAGGTATCCAGAGATTCAGTGACTCCAGAGGATCTATAGCAGTGAGCAGTTTTTCAGCCTTCTGAACGGATTGGTCGGCCGTTCTGGCTTCATAGAAAAGCAGAACAGGACAGGTTTTCTCTGCCCGATCCTTTGTGGATCATCTTGGTGAGGAATCGCTTAGTCTTTTTCGAAAGAAGATTGAACATAATCACCAACTCATGGCCGATGAAGAGATCAAGAATCGGGCCTTTTGCTTTCAAGTGATTGACCGGAAAAACAGTGAAAACTGCATGTCTATGGCGAAAATTAGGATGGTGATGAAATGAAGGATGGTAGGGAAAAATTCGACGCGATAGTTATCGGTTCCGGTCAGGGAGGCACTCCTCTGTCGCTTTCGCTTGCGGATGCAGGATGGAAGGTCGCACTTGTGGAAAGAAAGGCAGTTGGAGGTACATGCGTCAATGAAGGGTGTACTCCAACAAAGACCATGATAGCCAGCGCAAGAGTAGCGCATCTGGTAAAGCGCGCAGCAGATTTTGGAGTTGATGCCGGGGAGTTCTCTGTCGATCTGGAAAGAGTTATCCGGCGGAAAAAAGAAGTGGTTGAGAGTTTCAGGGAAGGAAGCAAGAAAAGGATTCTCGATTCTCCAAACCTATCATTGATAGAAGGCAGCGCGCGTTTTGTAAGGGAAAGACAGCTCGAAATAAGTCTTCTAAGTGGAAGTACGGAGTTCTTTGAAGCAGACATCATCGTCATAAACACCGGAACGAGACCTGCGAGACCTGAGATAAGAGGGCTGGATAATTCAGTGGCTTATGACTCGACTTCGATAATGGAGCTCGATGAGCTTCCGGAACACCTCATAATCGTTGGTGGCGGCTACGTTGGTCTCGAGTTCGGGCAGATGTTCAGGCGTTTTGGAAGTGAAGTGACGATTATTCAAAGGGATAAACAGCTGCTCTCACGCGAAGATGAGGACATTGCCGGCATGGTTCTGGAAATTATGAGGGACGAAGGCATCGATGTCCTTCTAGATGCCGAGCCGCTTGAAATCAGAAGCGCCGGGGGAAACAGGATAAGCCTGAGAGTGCAGTCTTCTGGGAAGGAAACGACGTTAGTCGGAAGCCATCTGCTGCTCGCGACCGGCAGGTTACCCAATACTCCCGACCTGAATCTGGAAAAGAGCGGGGTTGCGGTTGACGATAGGGGATTTATAAAGGTAAACAACAAACTGGAGACCTCTTCGGAGGGAGTTTACGCGATAGGCGATGTTAAAGGTGGACCGGCCTTCACGCACATTTCCTACGACGACTTCAGAGTATTGAGGGAGAACCTTATGAACGGGGGAAGCTCGACGATAGAAGAAAGGGATGTCCCTTATGTAGTATTCATTGATCCTCAACTTGGAAGAATAGGCCTCACCGAGAAGGAAGCATCGAGTCGGGGGTGCAGCTATCGCGTGGCAAAGCTGCCTTTTGACAGGGTGGCCCGGGCCATTGAAACGGACGAGACACGGGGATTGATGAAGGCGCTTGTCGACTCAGAGACAGACCGGATTATCGGTGCCGCCATTCTAGGAGTTGAGGGCGGAGAGATTGTATCTGCAATTCAGATTGCCATGATGGGCGGACTTCCATTCACTTCGCTCAGAGACGGCGTCTTTGCACACCCAACGCTCGTGGAATCATTGAACAATCTCTTCATGACGCTGGATGGCTGACCGTATTTGCAAGAGTATATTAGAATGCTCGCGGGATCTCTTTCGGGGTTAGTCGATGGAGGTAGCCCTTCGAGAAGAAAGGTGGTTGGATTTCGTGGCGCATGGAAGTCAATACTCCTTCGTGGGGTTCTAGTTGTAGCCGCGAATCTTTCTTTCTTTGAATAGATGAGAACAACCTGTGCCTCTCTGTGAATCAGCTGCTTTCAGGTTCTCTCTTTTTGGGGTTATCTGTCTGAGCCGAAATGGGAAAGAGTGAGAAACCGGGTCTCAGATTCTGGGCTGGAGCTTTCAGTCGGAACATGTATATGTCAACATAGACAACGGCGCATTGAAAACTTTCAGAGATAGTGTACAATTAAATGGAGTAGAATTATCGGCAATACGAATTATGGAGGTTGGTTGTATGAAGAGAATAATGCTGATTGCACTGATACTAATGACGGCCATTGGCTTTGCACTGAAGGGACCGATTACGGTCGCATCGAAGATAGATACCGAAGGCGCACTGTTGGGACAGATGATAGTGATAGTCCTACAGAAGAATGGCTTTGAAGTGAACGACAAGACTGAGTTCGGAACTACGAGTGTTATCAGAAAGGCGATCATTGCTGGAGAGATCGATATATATCCCGAGTACACCGGCAACGGAGGTTTCTTTTTCGATAACACAGATCCGGGCATATGGAAAAACGCGCAGCAGGGATTCGAGACAGTCAAGAGACTCGACTTTGAGAACAACGGCCTGGTGTGGCTAACCCCCGCCCCTGCCAACAATACATGGGCTCTGGCGATCAGGAAGGATCTTTCCGACAGTGAAGGAATAAAGACACTTGAAGACCTCGCGTCTTACCTAAATCGCGGCGGCTTCATTAAGCTGGCCGCTTCAGAGGAGTTTCTTACCAGACCGGACGCTATGCCGGCTTTTCAGGAGGCTTATGGCTTCGAGCTTTCAAATGAGCAGCTACTTGCCTTCTCTGGAGGAAATACCGCTCAGACCATAAGGGCCGCTTCCCAGAACATTGACGGTGTAAACCTCGCGATGGCATATGGTACTGACGGCGCCCTCTCTGCTCTCAAGTTGGTGGTCCTTGAAGACACCAAGGGAGTTCAGCCCGTTTATGAACCCGCTCCGATCGTTAGAAAGGAGATACATGAAGCCTATCCGGAAATCGAGGAGCTCCTTAAACCCGTTTTCGAGGCTCTTGATCTCGAGACGCTGCAGATGCTAAACGCTTCGATAGCGATAGAAGGTTTAGATGCGGGATACGTCGCCGAGCAGTTCCTTATAGCGAAGTCTCTGATTGACTAGAGGTATGACGCTGATTTCCAAACGAAGAGACATGATGGCCATTCTAGGAATGGCCATCATGTTGTTGTCTCTCCTGGTCCCGGGATTCCTTTCAGTTAAGGAGACGAGAATCTCGGAGACATTTCCCGTAGCTTTAGGCAGCTTCTCAAGTGTGGGCCTCTCTCTCCTGTTAGTGGCCTCATTTGCAGTCCTGTTTTTGTCCTACGCGGGATTCAGCTTTTTGATGGGCCTCGTGGGAGGGATTGCCCCCGTCTTCGGCTTCTTTCTGGCCGGAAGGCATGCCGCCTCTATAGCTTCAAAGGCAGGTCCCTTTGCAAGGGTCTCCCCTTCCACCGGTTTGTGGGTTCTTCTCCTGGCCGGCTACATTGTTGTATTCGCTGCCAGAAGAAGACTGAAGGACAGGAAGATCATCTCATCGCTTCTGGTCTTGGTTCCGATTGGCCTGTTCCTGTTGCTTCTAGGCTCGGGTCATCTGAAAGACCTTGCAATAATGAAGGAGTACGCAAACAGAAGCAACAGATTTCTTGAAGAGACTGTGAGGCATCTCGTAATTGCAGGAGGAGCAGTTCTCGCCGGAGTACTCATAGGAGTGCCGCTTGGAATAGTTGCCAACAGGTCTCCAAAGATCGAAAGACCTGTATTCGCTGTTGTGAACTTCATACAGACGATTCCGAGTATAGCCCTGTTCGGCTTGCTAATAGCTCCGCTATCCTACCTTTCACGCAGTCTGCCATTTCTTAGGGAGATAGGAATAACGGGTGTCGGCTGGGCTCCGGCCATGATAGCTCTCGTCCTGTATTCGCTACTCCCGATAGTCAGAAACACTTACTCAAGTCTGAAGGTCATTCCCACAGATACAGTGGAGGCTGCCAGGGCGATGGGAATGAGCAGAATTCAGGTTCTCGGAAAGGTCGAGATTCCGATTTCGCTGCCGGTTGTCCTTGCTGGCGTTAGAACAGCGGCCGTTCAGGCCGTGGGGAATACTACCATGGCGGCCCTGATCGGAGCAGGAGGCCTAGGGGTTTTCGTATTTCAGGGTCTCGGTCAAGCCGCAATGGATCTTGTCCTTCTAGGAGCGTTGCCTATAGTTGCTCTCGCTTTGATAGTCGATTCCCTAATGCAGCTGCTTATAGGAATACTGACTCCTAAGGGGTTAGTCTCGGAGGGAGCCAATGATTAGATTTGAAGATGTTACAAAGAAATACGACGAGAATACGCTGGCCGTAGATTCGATTACCTTCGAGATCCCCTCGAACGAACTGACGGTTCTAATCGGGCCTTCGGGATGTGGTAAGACGACTACGCTCAAGATGATAAACAGGATAGTCAGACCGACAACGGGGAAGATCCTGATAGACGGCAACGACGTAACCGCCATGGATGTGAAGCAGCTCAGGAGAGGAATAGGTTACGTAATCCAGAACGTGGGGCTCTTTCCACATATGTCGGTGAAGGATAACATTGCCACCGTGCCGAGACTGCTGAAGTGGGAGAGATCGAAGATAGATAGAAGAATCTCTGAACTGCTTGAGCTTGTAGGGCTTGAGCCGAAATCTTATGCAAAGAAACTTCCGAAAGAACTGTCTGGCGGCGAGGCCCAGAGAGTCGGCGTTGCGAGGGCGCTTGCAGCCGATCCCCCGATAATACTGATGGACGAGCCCTTCGGAGCGGTAGACCCATTAACTAGAGTGAGGCTCCAAGACGAGTTTGCCAGAATTCAGGAGGACCTCCACAAGACGATCGTCTTCGTAACCCATGATATAGATGAGGCGATAAGGCTTGCAGATAGAATCGCGGTCATGAGAGCGGGCAGAATCCTTCAATATGACACTCCCGAAGAGATCCTGGCGCATCCGAAGGAGAAATTCGTCCACGACTTCATGGGATCAGATAGAGCGCTGAAGAGGCTCTCGAGGATCCCGGTCAGGGAGTATATAGAGAAGAGCTTCGCGATAGACCTTTCAGGAAGCTGGGAACAGCTAGGCAAGATCGAAGAGGAGTTCGTCTGGGCGCTGGACAAGGATAAGAGACTTGTCGGCTGGGTAGATGTCTCCCATTCGAGCAGGGAGAACCCGGTAAGAGAAGCTCTGACTGAAATGAAGGAAGAAGAGATCTTGAGTCCGGACAGCACTGTTAAGGAGGCGCTTTCCAGAATGCTTGAAAGCGGAACCGCGGCGTTGCCGGTCGTCGAGAGAACGGGACGTTTTCTCGGCCAGATAAGCATGACCAGAATCCAGGAGTTGACCAGAAGTGACAGAGAAGAGAAGTAGAGTCTTATCCTGGGTCTTGTTGGGACTGTTCTTGCTGGCCTTTGTCCTTCTCATCTCCAATATGGCATGGTGGGAGAGCTTTCTGCGATGGCTCTTTCCCGGAGAGAAGCAGGTTCTTCATCCAAGAGGGACTTTGTTGGAGCTGGTGACCGAACATCTCTGGATGGTCATCGTATCAAGCGGACTTGCCACGATTATCGGCATCTCGATAGGAGTGCTGGTTACACGTCCGATGGGCAGGCAGTACTTGCCTCTCGTTTCAAGCCTGAGTTCCCTCGGCCAGACCTTCCCTCCCGTCGCTGTTCTCGCTCTCGCCGTACCGTTGCTGGGATTTGGATTCAAACCGACGGTCGCTGCTCTGCTGCTTTATGGACTGCTTCCCATCTTAAGAAACACAATAGCGGGAATTGAAAACATCCCCGCAGATGTGCGTGAAGCAGCATATGGAATGGGTATGTCTTCCTGGCAGGTGCTGTTTAGAATTGAGCTCCCGCTTGCGCTCAAAGTAATCATGTCGGGGATTCGGATTTCAGTCGTAATTAACATCGGGACGGCAACTGTGGGGGCAACCATTGGGGCCGGTGGCCTCGGGTCGCCCATTATCGCCGGACTTGTCGCAGAGAATCCCGCCTTTGTACTTGAAGGGGCCATTCCGGCGGCGCTTCTCGCATTTTCAGCCGATGCTCTGCTCGGTAATATCGAGAAAACGATTTCTACAGCGTAGGATTTGCCTCTTGAATCAGGTATCCTTTTCGGCGTGCAATTGCGGGCTTTCCGTAAAGAGTTGCTCGGAGTTATCCTGTTCATGCCCTTGCCTCTTGCCGACAAGAAGATCTCCCATTGCCCTCAGGTCCTTTCCCGAAGGATTCTGGAATACCCTCAAATCGAAGTGAGGGAGTGTAGCAAAGATGTGATCGAAAATGTCTGACTGCAGAGATTCGTAGTTAACCCATGATGTGTCTCTACTGAAGGCGTATATCTCCAGAGGCAGCCCGGTGTCGGTCGGCTGCAACTGCCTGACCATCATGATAAGATCTTTGTTTGTCCCGGGATGATTTCTGAGGTAGGCGGTCAGGTATGCCCTGAAAGTCCCAATGTTCGTCATCCTTCTGCCGTTTACCGGTTCGGTTACGTCTACCTCGTTCATTCTGTTGAACTCCTCGATCTCCTTCTTCCTGCTTTCGAGGTAAGGTCTCAGAATCTGGATCTTGTACAGCCTGTCATACAGGTCGTCATCGAGAAAGCGGACGGAAGAGGTGTCTATGTAGACAGATCTCTTGATTCGCCTTCCGCCGGCCTGAAACATCCCCTTCCAGTTCTTGAACGATTCAGAGATTATCGCGTATGAAGGGACTGTAGTTATCGTCTTGTCCCAGTTCTGAATTCTTATCGTTGTAAGGGTAATGTCGATTACATCACCATCGGCCTGGTATCTTGGAACCTCTATCCAGTCCCCGATGCTCACAAGGTTGTTCTTAGAAATCTGGATGCTGGCGACGAGCCCGAGAAGCGAATCCCTGAATATGACGAGGAGGACGGCGGTCATCGCACCGATTCCGCTCAGGATACCCCACGGAGAAATCCCCGTCAGAACGGACACCGCAACGACGCCGGCTATGATATACACCATTAGTTTCACAACGGTCATGTAGCTCTTTATCGGCTTATCCTTAGAGGTTTCCAGAGACTGATAAGCGCTTGTGAAAACGTCCAGGAGGGCGTCGATCACAACGGCGGCGATGAATATCAGATATGTGGCTACCAGCCTGTAGATTAAGTCGCTTATCGCGGGAAATGCAGGAGCGAATAGCGCAATGACGATGGCCGGTATCATAAGGGCAATCTTGTTGAGCAGTTTGTGTTTTACGAGAAGGTCATCCCATTTGAATGCAGATTTTCTCACAATAAGCTCAATAGGCTTAATCAGGACCTTTTCGAAGATGTATTTGGATAAGAAGGCCACGACTATCATGATTATTCCAACAACTATATTGGCAAGTACCAAGTCAAAAGTCTCACTGAGTCCGAGGGCAGAAAACCACCCGGCAAAGATATTGACCACTAGATCGCCCCCTCAAAGATATTGGTCACTAGATAGCCCGCTCAGACAATAATAACATCACTGACTCCATAACTGCCTCTTCACGTTGGGCTTCCAACATCAGACACTTATCGGTTTGCCAATCCCCAAAGTCGAGAAGTGAGTGGAATTATTCCGATCAAAACGTCAATCTGAATGGAGGCTTTCAGAGATCGCCACAATGTCGTAAAATAGTGTATTGGAGGTGAGTGAGTTGAAATGTCCCGAATGCTACTCTAGTGACAGTAGGGCGACGCCGCTGAAGAACCCCGAAGAATGCCTCTTGAACCACGTTCAATACGTTTGTTCCACCTGTGGAAGGGCGATCTGTATGGATGACGACGAGCGGGAAAGGCACGGCCCTCGAGCTTCTTTCAGTTCCTTCAATGACGCTATGCTTTACCTCCGGGCAGCCGAGGCGCTGTTCAACGGACCATGCGGGATCTATGAACTGACCGACGGAACGAAGGTCTTCTACAAGATCTTCGTAGACAAAGACGGGTTAATGAACTACCTAATAGAGAATCCCGAGAAAAGGTGCCCTCTGGGAGAAGCTCTTCACGAAACCGAGGAATTCAGACCTGCATCCAAAGGACAGATTCAGAGACTGGATGAAGAGAAAGTAGAGCAGTACATGAAAGAGAAAGAAGAAGTAGATGGCTAGCTTCGAGATTGTCTTTCTTCTCGTTGTCTATGGAATCAGTCTCTTTGAACTAACGTTGCTGTCTCTAAACTACAGGAACGCTAGACTCTCGAGGGTATCCCTTCCCGACAACTTGCGCGACGTCTTCAACGATGACCTCATTGGAAAGTCCGTGGATTACACGAGGGCAAAGGGCTCTCTTGCCATCACCTCATCGATTGTGAGTCTTGCAGCGTTGAGCATAGGCATCTTCTGGTTTTTCAGAGCCGTTGAATCCTTAGCGGTTAGAGCGGCGGAAGGGTTCGTGATTCAGGGGCTTTTGTTCTTCATCGTCATTGGAGCGACCGCTTTTATCATCACTTTGCCCTTCTCTATCTATTCAACGTTCGTTCTCGAGAGGAGATTCGGCTTCAATCGGATGACACCGGGAACGTTCGTTGCGGACAAGCTGAAGGGAATAAGCCTGGTGGCTGTAATCGGTATCCCCATAGTAACTCTGGTTCTACTGGCCGTCGACTCGTTTGCTTACTGGTGGCTGTATCTGCTTATCGGTGTCATAGTCTTCGAGCTTCTGGCCCAGCTGATATTTCCAACAGTAATCCTGCCCATCTTCTACAAGCTCAAACCTCTCGATGATGAAGACCTTAAGGGCAGGCTAAGGGCTATCGCCGAAAAGGCAGGCTTTGAAGTGAAGTCGATCCTAGTCATGGATGCTTCGAGAAAGACCGGCCACACAAACGCCTTCTTCACAGGGATAGGCCGCGCGAAAAGGATCGTTCTATTTGACAGCTTGTTAGAGAAGCACACTTCAGAAGAGATACAGGCGATCTTCGCACACGAGGCAGGCCATTTTAAACGCAAACACATCCTGAAGGGGATGCTAGTTTCAAATGCTGCTGCAGCCTTTGCGGTGATCTTGCTCTGGCTGATCGTCGAAAGCCCTCTGGCTTCTGGTATTTTCGGAATTGAGAAGAAGTTCACCACTCTTCTGTACGCAGGTGTTTTCCTCTCATCGGTCTTCACGATGCTCGACTGGATAGACTCGTTAATAAGCAGAAGATGGGAGTTCGAAGCCGACAGGTATGCAGCCGAGATGCTGGGCACATCGCTGCCCATGATAAGCGCGCTGAAGAACCTGTCCGCGTCCAACCTGTCAAACCTGAGTCCACATCCGCTATATGCGGCCCTCAATTATTCCCACCCGCCGCCATGGGAGCGAATTGAAAAACTGAACAGCATAGTCTCTAATATAAATGAGAGAGAGTAGGGGGTGAGAGCTTGAAACTCAAGTTCATTAACAGCATTACTCCTGTGAACAGGCTTGAATGGATTGAAGAGTACCTCGAACTTCCGTTCGAACTATTCTGCAAGCATGATGAATTAACGGGTTTCATTACGAGCGGAAACAAGATCAGGAAGCTCGAGTATCTTCTGAAAGATGCTCTGGAAAAGAAGGCAGATACGGTATTCACCTGCGGGGGCATTCAGTCTAATCACTGCAGGGCAACGGCCCTTGCCGCTAGATCGCTCGGAATGCAGCCTGTTCTCTTCCTCAGGGGAAGGCCGATGGAGATCCCCCAGGGGAATGTTCTTCTTGATACAATGGTGGGCAGCGATATCCATTATGTGACAAAAGAAGAGTATTCGAAGATAGACGAGATCTTCGCCACGAAGAAGGAAGAATACGAGAAGAAGGGCAGCAAAGTCTACCTGATCCCCGAGGGCGGCTCAAACGCGCTTGGCGCCAGGGGATATGTGGATGCTGTCAAAGAGCTTTCAGGACAAATTAATCTCGACGGTGTCGAAGCCATCTTCACAGCGGTTGGTAGCGCGGGCACCTATGCGGGCCTCGTGGCCGGTCTAAAATCGCTCGGATATAACACCAGAGTGATCGGCGTAAACGTCACGAAAGATCCCTCGTCCTTATTCGTGGAAAAGACGAAACAACTAATAGAAGGCCTGAAAGAGTACGGGATAGCCGTATCGCTTGAAGGCAGTGAAATCGAAATAGTCGATGACTTCTCTGGACCGGCATACGCCGTGCCTTCGGAAGAGGATATGGATCTCATAAAGAAACTCGCGAAGGAGAGAGCATTCTTCCTTGATCCCGTCTATACGGCAAAAGCCTTCAGAGGCATGCTCGAAATCTCTAGAGGGAGATTTGCCGGAAAGAGGGTTCTCTTTATCCATACAGGCGGACTGTTCAAGCTGTTCGACAATCCGGCAGCTTATGTGAAGTAAAGCCCTGCGTCGCAGGGCTTCATGCTTTCTTTAGATCTTCAAGCCTTTCAAGAAACTTATCTATATTGTCTTTGAACCTTCTGATCCTGACTTCGGCAGATTTAAGATATTCAAGGCCCGCTTCGGTTATCTTATAATTCTTCCGGGCTGGACCTGTGTCTTCAGTATCCCATTCAGAGGTTATAAGACCCGTTTCCTCGAGACTCCCGAGCACCCGGTAAAGACTGCCCATCTGACCGACACCAAAGATAGGGATCTCGAAGTCGTTGATTCTAGAAGACAGTTCATACCCGTGGCTCGGTTTCTCAGCGATGAGGAGAAGCAGATACAACTCGATCCATGATCTGCCCATCCCCATTCGTCTTCCTCTAATACTTCTCATATATGCTCCGTCGTCTTTTTTCTAGTGATTGTGGAACTTTCCATGGTCTTCGGGCTCGTATTCAACGCTGGAAAGTTCGCCTTCAATGTAGGTTCTTACTAGCGCTTCGACGGTCCCACTGGCTCCGGTAATGGCATGTACGCCCAGCGTCTCGAAGAACTGTCTTGCCCGGCCGCCCATGCCTCTTGTTATTATCACATTGGCGCCTTTACTCTTCACGTAGCCTGGAATCTCGCCCGGCTCGTGCTGTTCGAAAGGGTTCGCTTCGATTTCGTGAGAGACAATCTCGTTGTTCTCCACAGTTACGAATGCGAAGAACGGAGAATGACCGAAATGCTCTGAAATCTTGGATTTGATACCGTTATTATCAACAATGGGAATTGCGATCTTCACAAAAACTACCTCCTTACCTATATTCATCTAACATATATTATAGCATTCGAACAAGACTGAGTTATGATAGCATCTGCGATCTGATTTGCTCTTCCTCAAGGGGAGATCAGTTTCACGGCTTTGCCGGAAAGAAATGACTAAAATGCCTCCTGTTTTGAGACTGTCCATCCGTTTCTGGTGAAACAATAGTTCTTGAGGGAGGCATGAAGCGGCGGCCGTCCTAATGAGCAATTGTGAGAGAATCATCATATAGGAGGTGCGGCAAGAAAAAGACTCTTGCTTTACTGATAATTGCGGCACTGTGTGTTGCGGCGCTTGCGAATGGTCTATTGGTAATCACTCTGAAGGACGGTTCGATCTACGAATTCTACTTGGATGAGATCGAGAGTGTTATCTATACTGCAGAAGTTGAGGAACCTCTGGGATCAGCCTATATGAGCCTTTACAAAGACGTCTTTGCGCCGGGCGAAGAGATCACTCTGTACTTCTACGGAACAGAAGGCCTCGAAACGTACGCCTGGATAGGAATAGTACCATCGGATATCCCTCATGGAAGCGAATCCGATAACGATATGCACGATATCGCCTACGAATACATAAGGGGCAGAACAGACGGGATGATTGTTTTCACGGCTCCTCTAGATCGTGGGTTCTACGACTTCAGATTGAATGACTCGGATTACAACGGCAAAGAACTCGACTACATAACCTTTGAAGTCAGATAGGAGCTCTCAGAGAGGGTTACGGGTGTCTGCAAACTGCTCCCGGAGTCATTCCTCTCTTGAAAGGTAATCCCAACTGTGATAGAATCTTCGAGTACGGGGCGTAGCGCAGTTGGAAGCGTGTCTGCATGGGGCGCAGAAGGTCGCTGGTTCAAGTCCAGTCGCCCCGACCAAGAACCCTCGATTCGTTCGAGGGTTTTTTATATTAGAACGGGTTATACTTTAGATGTCCTTCTCAAGAAGACTCTTGGTTCATGCGTTCTTCCAGGAAGCTATTACAACCAAAGATTCACTGTCAAGAAATCGAAGCTCCAAACAGGCGACAACAACAGGCAGGTCGCCTGTCACTTTGTATAAAGGGGGTAGTTATGGATTCAATTAAAACGGTAATCAAGAATGTACCGGAATACGAATACTTCAAGACGGTCGACGAGCTGAACGAATCGAGCAAAAAACTCGCGGAGCAGTATCCCGATCTTGCCAGCTTCTACAAGATAGGTGAATCGATGGCCGGAGATCCTATCTATTGCCTAAAGATTGGCAACGGTTCCAGGGCGATATTGATGTATGGTTTTCCGCATCCAAATGAACCGATAGGAAGCATGATGCTCGACTATCTATCTCAGCAGCTGGTCGAAAACAAAGCCTTCAGAAATACCTTTAAGGACGTGAGCTGGTACATAGTGAAGGTAGCTGACAACGACGGGGCGAAGTTGAACGAAGGCTGGTTCAAAGGACCTTACACGCCCTTGAACTACGCGCTGAACTTCTACAGGCCGGCGAGTTTTCAGCAGGTAGAATGGACCTTCCCCATAAAGTACAAGACTCTCGACAACAACGATCCGATTCCAGAGACAAGGGCTCTGATGAACATAATCGAAGAGGTTAAGCCGATCTTCATATATAGCCTCCACAATGCTGGTTTTGGCGGGGTCTACAACTACATATCCGACGATGCTCCGATCCTTTATCCGATATTCGAGAAGGCCTACGAAGACCAGAATATCCCGGCAGCTCTTGGCGAGCCGGAGATGCCGTATGCAGTCAAACTCGCCGAGGCCGTCTACAAGATGCCGACGATGAGAGACACCTATGATTACTACGCAGCCAATACAGACAGAGATCCGGCTGAAATAATCGGGAAGGCGGGAACCTGCAGCTACGAATACGGAAAGCAATTCAATGAGAAGGTATTTGAGCTGGTATGTGAAGTCCCGTATTATTACAATCCAAAGATTGAAGATCTTTCCGAAACGGAGTTCATCAGGAGGGATCTCGTTCTGGCCAATCTCGAAGACACAAAGCAGGAGTACAAGAAGATAAAAGAAATCTACTTCCCGTTGAAGGACAGGCTCGTGGTCGACACTCCTATTCGGACTGCTCTCGATGACTTCCTCGAATCTTCCGAAAGACACCTCCCTGTACAGGAGAACTGGGCGAAGACCGCCAAGGAATTGGAAAAGAAAGCGACGGTGGCCGAGGCCTTCGACAACCAGCAGGTCTCCAAGACCTACAAGATGCTTTTGTGGGGAATGCTCAGAAGGATCATGCTTCTCAACTACGAGAAGACGAACGACGGTGAGTTCAAAGCTGCCGGAGAGAAAGCATATCGGTACATGAAGGACATGAGCGACAAACTGGAGAAGGAACTCGAGTACACGATTATCCCCATAAAGAAACTCGTTCAGATACAACTGATGAGCGGACTATATGCTGCTCTTTATGCTCTCGATAGAAGCTAGTAGTATCAGGACATTCCTCGGCAGAGCTCAGAGAAAACGATGGAATACGGCTTCGGCATCCAGTTCATACGAGGCGAAAAAAGGGACTGACGAGTTCCTCTCTTCTGTCCCATTTTTCGCCGATTTCGGCTAAGCTTGACTTGCCTGAGTTGTAAATGCCTGGCAATCGCTGGACACAAATAAGACCGCATTCAGTTGGAGGTTCAGAAGATGGACAATCTCAGAATGCACGGCGATCCTCCATACAGAGTTGTAGTCGCTCATGGAAAACCGGGAGCGGCAGGGGCAGTTGCACCTCTTGCGAAAGAGCTGGGAAAGAGACGAGGAGTTCTGGAGCCCTATCAGACAAAGAAGACAGTGTCCGGACAGATAGAAGAGTTGAGGGAGATTGTCGAGAATTACTGCATTTCCCCGGTTATTCTTCTGGGACATTCTTGGGGAGCTTGGCTCGTCTTCTTGTTTGCGGCGGAGCATAGCGATCTCGTGGATAGGATAGTACTCATAAGCAGCGGTCCTTTCGAGCAGCATCACGCTTCCGGTATTATGAATACTCGCCTGAACCGTCTTGGCGCAAAAGAAAAGGCTCGAGCGGGAAAACTCATGAGCCTCCTGAACAATGCAGAACTGAAAGATAGAGAACTGCTATCTGAGTTCAGAAAACTCCTGGCCAAGACAGACCACTTCGATCTTCTCGAAGATGCCGAAAGAGTCGAAGTCAATATCGATGCAGAAATATACAAGAGCGTATGGACAGAGGCCTCAGAGATGAGGCGCAGCGGAGAGCTTCTCGAGAACGGCAAGAAGATTCGCTGTCCCGTTCTCGCAGTCCATGGCGATTACGACCCTCATCCGGCAGAGGGTGTCGAGATCCCGCTTTCAAGGGTACTTGAGAATTTCACGTTCAGACTTCTGGAAAGATGCGGTCACATGCCCTGGATGGAAAGACATGCCGGAAAAGAGTTCTACAGGATTGTAGAAGAAGAACTTGAGAAAAGATAATCTCTCTCGGCATCTGGATATGCAGAGGCTTGAATTGACAAAAAACACCGATTACTTCAGGAAGATCTCAAAGAGATGAATCAAAACACCAAACTAGCTTGTGGAGCGCAAGGTTCATGAACAGCTTCATGTAATCATTCTGAATCCAAGCGCAAACGGAATTCAACAATCCTCTTCGCCAAAGCATAAATCGGAGTCTGACCCTATTTAATGACCCAATCAACAATCAATGAGTTCATCTCAAATGAAGTTCAAGAAAATCGATGAAAGTCAAATTCGATGTTGCTTTGAAGATCTTTCCATTTATTTGATTCTGTCGTCCAAAAACCTGTATAATATCTTTGTAATAGAAGCGGTTGCGTGAGAACCATAGTGGTATGGAAACAAGAGATACGGAGATACATATGTATCGCTCTCTCTGAGTTGCGTGAGAACCATAGTGGTATGGAAACGTACCGGGTTTACAATGGCGCCCTGACCGGCGAATTCGTTGCGTGAGAACCATAGTGGTATGGAAACATGGCTTCGGCCAACATTTGCGCTGCACGCCGGGGGTGTTGCGTGAGAACCATAGTGGTATGGAAACTTTCTCCATATTCCGGACATCTTGCGGCGACCTTAATTGTTGCGTGAGAACCATAGTGGTATGGAAACTTGTCTGATGGAGTTTTGAGATGTCTCCGCCCTCTTGTTGCGTGAGAACCATAGTGGTATGCTAAGAGCCGTGGCTGGTGGTACGTGGTAGGTGGTTGGTAAGTGCTTATAAACAAACAAGAGCACAATCACGACTAGAATAATTTCAGGAAAACCATCCGGGGACGCATGGCTGGCTTCGCCAGGAAGGAAAACCTTTCTAGGGGCAGGACGTTATGTTGTATGAACTAACTCAACTGGTCATCCTGACGCGCTCTTGGTCAGGATCTGGTCTTTGATCTTATCGGAGGACGGGTCCTTGCTCTTGGACGGTCAACGGAGGACGGCTCTTATATGAACCATAGTGGTATGCTAAGAGCCGTGGCTGGTGGTACGTGGTAGGTGGTTGGTAAGTGCTTATAAACAAACAAGAGCACAATCACGACTAGAATAATTTCAGGAAAACCATCCGGGGACGCATGGCTGGCTTCGCCAGGAGGGAGAAGCTTTCTAGGGGCAGGACGTTATGTTGTATGAAACAACTCAACTGGTCATCCTGACGTGCTCTTGGTCAGGATCTGGTCTTTGATCTTATCGGAGGACGGGTCCTTGCTCTTGGACGGTCAACGGAGGACGGCTCTTATATGAACCATAGTGGTATGCTAAGAGCCGTGGCTGGTGGTACGTGGTAGGTGGTTGGTAAGTGCTTATAAACAAACAAGAGCACAATCACGACTAGAATAATTTCAGGAAAACCATCCGGGGACGCATGGCTGGCTTCGCCAGGAAGGAAAACCTTTCTAGGGGCAGGACGTTAGGTTGTATGAACTAACTCAACTGGTCATCCTGACGTGCTCTTGGTCAGGATCTGGTCTTTGATCTTATCGGAGGACGGGTCCTTGCTCTTGGACGGTCAACGAAGGACGGCTCTTATATGAACCATAGTGGTATGCTAAGAGCCGTGGCTGGTGGTAGGTGGTTGGTAAGTGCTTATAAACAAACAAGAGCACAATCACGACTAGAATAATTTCAGGAAAACCATCCGGGGACGCATGGCTGGCTTCGCCAGGAGGGAGAAGCTTTCTAGGGGCAGGACGTTATGTTGTATGAACCAACTCAACTGGTCATCCTGACGTGCTCTTGGTCAGGATCTGGTCTTTGATCTTATCGGAGGACGGGTCCTTGCTCTTGGACGGTCAACGGAGGACGGCTCTTATATGAACCATAGTGGTATGGAAACTTCTTTCTGACTAAACAGAAATCCAACTCAAGCTTTCTAATAACCAGCCTCTATTTAACACAAGGATATTATGTTAAATTCATCTGTTCTCTCCTATCCCAATCCCAGTAAAGGCTTCATTCGAAACTCTAACTCTTCTGTTTGCTCTATTCAATTTTGTATTTTACTTAATATGTGATGTTATCTATTTATGTTAAATTACTGAATTTAGACACGGAGGCCTCAAATGCCATCGGTTTACCTGGAGAAAGTGTTGCCCGAGAACAATATGAAGAGGTTCTATTTCATAAGCGATGAACGCCAGAGTACCTTTACCGGGTATCCGGTTACCATCATTTTCGGGCGGATCTTCGAGCGCGCAACAGTCGTGACTAAAATATTCCCGAGTCAGGGTATGGCAACTAGATATGTACGCAAGCAGCTCAGGATAAGACATAGACACCATTACTCAGTGGTTAAACCGAGATATTTGAGGGATAAGATAGACTCCAAGCCTGTCCAGCTCCCCCCATCCTTTCTATATTCGTAGTTTGTAATCGTCCCATCCGGATCGTTCCCACTCTAAGTGAATGTGCTACTGCTCTGAGAAACCTCTCCGGTCGGCCCACTTACCTTAGTTACTGTGGGAAGTCTATTTTGATGAGGAGGACATCCTGTCTGTCAATAGAAAAATGCCAGTTGTTAGCAACAAGAGCAAACAAAATCCGAAGAATCTGCTTTTCATACTTTCACCCACATAGCGAGGCCTCGCACGTGAAGACTCAGGCAATATACAGAAAGAAGTGCAATGCACTCATTCAATTAATATAGCACTTGTTACATTCTATACAAAGTCAAACTCTGTTCCGTGAATTCCTGTCACTGAAGGTTGTTGGCGATTGTGGTTGATTTCCGAAGTGGTATTCTCTTATCAAACATCCAGCCTGGCGCGCATAAAAGCTTCTCCCGGGCCGGCCATAAGTATTGGGGTGATTTCGGATAAAATAAACGGCTAATCTGTTAGGTTTCGGAATTAATACCCAATAATGATAAACTTCAGTTACAGAGAAGAAATAGCGAGAATATGCAGGGTAGGTGTAGTATGGGCGCTAATATCCCGGAAGCTGGAAGACTTGCCAGAGTTAGGGACAGAATCTGGCTTATCAGTGATGTTTCGTTCTCTGACGATGTAGTATCTAACCCCGCAACGCTGGTGACATTAGAGAGCTTAGAAGATTCGGATCAGGGAAGCAAGACATCCGTCGTATTTGAAAGAGAAGTTGACTTCCAGGTTCTGCCCGAAAACATACTCCCCGACATTGGCAATTCACTCGACACTCCCACTGTATTCGACAGCTTCGTCAATGCCCTGAGATGGACAAACAAGAGCATACTCAGCGGGGGTGTTATTCGGGCTCCGTTTTACGGTGCCATACAGCAGCAGACATTTCAGCTAGAGCCAGTGATCAAGGCTCTGTCTATGCCAAGGATAAGCCTTCTCATAGCAGACGATGTTGGCCTGGGTAAGACAATTGAAGCAGGTATGATAATCCAGGAACTCATTCTGAGAGGCAAAGCTCGCCGGATACTTCTTGTTTGCCCGGCATCTTTACAGCTCCAGTGGCAGTGGGAAATGGAAAATAAATTCGGACTTGACTTCAAAATAGTAGATAGCAACCAGATAACGAATTTCAAGAGGGAGTACGGGATAAACGTCAACCCCTGGTTAGCCTACCCCAGGATAATTGCCTCAATGGACTTCATAAAGATGGAGGGCAGGAAGACAGAATTTCTCCGCTCTTGCGAGGTTAATTCAGGTAAGTATATCCGCTCTTGGGATCTCCTGGTAGTAGATGAAGCCCACAACGCTATGCCCCAACCAACGAAGAAGTACTATCGAGATTCAGACAGGACGAAGATGCTCAATGAGATAGGAAGACACTTCGAGCATAAGATCTTCCTTACCGCAACTCCCCACAATGGACGAAAGGAATCCTTTGTCGCCTTTTTGGATATGCTGGATCCTCTAAGCTTCAACAGAGGGGAAGATCCAGCGCTCAATAAAGCCAGCTTCAAAAGAAGGTTAGATCGAATAATGGTACGAAGATTGAAGAGGGGCCCAACAGGCGTTAAAGACTCTCTCGGTCGTGCAATGTTTGCAGGCAGAGAGATCGTTCCCTTAGACATAGATCCTTCAGAGGACGAGAAGAAGTCGTTGAGCTTGCTCAATCAATACATTCACCAAAGGGTGCGTGGCGGAGGAAACGGCGAGAAAAACAGGCCTCTCGAATTCGCTATGACGATCCTGAAGAAGAGACTTCTCTCTTCACCAAGAGCTTTCTACAATTCAATTGTAGTTCACACGGAACACTTGAACGATGCGAAAGACTCTCCGAAGTACCTCCAGCTGATTATGGACAGGCTTGACGAAGACTGGGATAATGATGTCGTCAGAGAGCAAACAGAACAGGAGTTAATAAGCGCTACGGCAACCGATAACGGGAAGAACTACCTGAGTGAACTTATAAGCGTTGCCTCCCGCCTCAGAAACAAGCCAGACAGTAAAGCGAAAGAGCTTATCAGATGGATAGACAACAACCTCAAAGAGAACGGCCGTTGGAACCGCGAAAGAGTCGTCATATTCTCCGAATTCAAAGACACAATGGAGTACATCACAGACCAGCTGATCGATCACGGTGTTGAAGAGGGGAGAATCCTCCAGCTCTATGGCGGTATGGAAATGGAAAAAAGAGAGGCCATAAAGGCGATGTTCGAAACCGATCCAGACGAATCACCCGCGAGAATACTCGTCGCAACCGATGCCGCCTCTGAAGGAATAAACCTTCAGCAACACTGCAGATATATGTTCCATATGGAGATCCCCTGGAATCCAATAAGACTCGAACAGAGAAACGGCCGAATAGACAGACACGGTCAGTCTCGCGACGTCACCATATATCACCCCGTATACAAAAACGATTCAGATAGCCAGTTCCTGAAAACTATAGTGAGAAAGGTGGAACAGATCCGCGAAGATTTGACCACGATGAACCCTGTGATCGCAGATAAGATTCAGAAGCAGATGCTCGGGATTGAGAAGATGGACGAAAAACTACTGGACGCGATGAGAGATGATTTGACAAGAGACCTGTTGGACGTCAGGAGTGAGGCCGCGAACCTCGGCCAGAAGATAGCCGAATCGAGAGAGAAACTCAATCTTACCCCGGACACAGTTAGAGAGCTGCTAGATAGCGCTATCAAATTGAACGGTGTTTCCTCAGGTGTTAAGCCTGTAGAAGGAAATCTGTACAAGATAGAGAGACTGCCTGACGGCTGGAAAGAGCTTCAAAAATACATCTTCCAGGACGGTAGAACAAGACTCTTATCTTTCGTACCGCCAACTGGAGCCAAGGCCCAGCACCTTCATCCCAACCACCCACTTGTGAAGAAGGCCATAACGTACTTCCGAGCGAATATATGGTCAAAGGGGATTGAAGGCACAAACCAAAAACTGAACAAGGTAACCTGCAAGGTAGTTCCTTCAGGGAAGATGGATGTTCCTCACGTGCTTCTGTATGTTAGGGCTCTTGCGATCAACAAGCTCTCACAACCACTTGTTGAAGAAGTGGATGTCATTGGCGGAAGGTTCGAGCAGGGGGAGTTCCTCCCGGTTTCGGATACCTCAAGCCTCCATCATCTCGATTCTCTTGCAGTATTTAACCAAAGGGCTTCCTCGCTCGTCCCCGACCTGAAAAAGGTAATGAAGATGAATGAGAAAGCAATACAGGATACTGTCGAGAAGTTCAAACGTAACTGGAAAGACAGACTCAACAGAGAATTGAAAGAAGTGACCTCAACCGAGAAGACGACACTTCTGGAAATGATAAAGGAACGAGCGAAAGAGATAGACAAGACGATAAACAAGCTAAGTAGATACGAAGGAACGATGTTCGAAGATCAGATGCAGTATTCCGAAGACATTCGTCTTCTGAAGAACAGACAGGAATATCTAAAATCCCAGCTTGAGGGGATTCCAAAGAAGATAGAAGAGAAATACACACTCAAAGGCGATCCTCTGGTCAATGTTGTCGCTCTCTGCTTCATCATTCCCGAGGAGATGATCAGATGAGCACAACAATGAAGACCAAATTCGACTGGTTTGGCGTTCTGAAGATGTCGGGCCTGCTGGTCTCTGAAGTCATTTATCGCGATCACTTCGAGAAGACAGAGGGAATCAGCAGGGACGAACTCTTCAGACTCCGAAAGTTTATTGACCGCTTCAACAGCGAAAGCTTCTCTGTTAATGATCTGGTTAAGGGCCTCCTTTTCGACATTCTCGCTCACGATCCAAACAACTGGAAATTCGGAAGAGATGCTTCGGCTTTCTCAGTCAAGGAAAGTGATCACGATGAGCAACTCACTTCCGACTTTGTTCTCCTATCTGACGATAGAAAAACACCGGTCTTCATAATAAAGACACTGGACAAATACAATGAGCTTGACAAGAGAAAGCCAGTCGGTAGTGGAACCTGGCGGGCGAGTGAACATATAAAATTCGAGACGTTGCTTAGACTTTCAGGCTGCCCTCTGGGGCTTCTCACTAACGGTTATGAGTTCAGACTGTTTTTCGTTGAGGAAGGCCTTTCGGCAGCATACATATCCTGGAAGCAAAGTGACTGGCTTGAAGAAGAATCAACCTTCGAGGCCTTCAGAAATCTCCTGAACGCAGAGACCCTCCTTCCAAGCAAGAAGAAAGGTCTTTACAACATAGTCAAAGAAAGTCACGAGAAGCAAGCTGAAGTTACTGACGCTCTGGCCGATCAGGTATATCTAGTCATTAACAGGATTCTCGATTATACAAACCAGAGTGCAATAGACATCGAGCCGGACAAGATATATGAAGCAGTGATAAAGGTCGTTATGAGGTTAGTCTTCATACTGTATGCCGAAGAGAATTCTCTGCTTCCTCACGGATTCCCCGAGTACGATGACAATTACGGCCTAATCCATTTAGCCAATTCGCTCGAGACTGAGAGGTCTTCGCTGGGAGACATCGACTTCGAGTCGGTTTCCTCATACAGACTGGATGCCTGGTACAGGATACTTGCGTTGTTCAACCTTATCTATTACGGCTCAGATCACCAGGAGCTGAAGATAACTGCTCACGGTGGCGCCCTTTTCTCCCCGGAAGGTGTTCTTCCCCTTCTCAAGAGAATTAAACTTAACAACAGAGGCGTAAGGGATATTCTCCACGATCTCCTGTATATGAAAGGCCTCAGGCTAAGTTATGCTGCAATAGACGTCGAACAGATAGGATACGTATATGAAGGCCTCTTGGGATACACCGTTTCCCGGGCAAGTGAACCGCTGGTGGTTACAGCCAAGGAGAAGTTCGTTCTTCCTCTTAGTGAACTGGAAAAACGTACACCAAAAGAGATAAAGGCGCTACTGAAAGAGGTCGATTCAAAGATAAGCAACATTCCGGATTCGTTCTCCGATGCTACAGATAATTCGGTACAGGCAAGGGTAGCCAAATATGGGGTGATACTAGCCCCGGAAGATGAAAGGCTCATACCGGAGGGTGCCTATTATATGTCATCCTCCGGTGCCAGAAAGTCTAGCGGGAGTTACTACACTCCAAAGCAGCTGACAACTTATCTGGTTAAGGAAACGCTTGGACCGCTGTGTATGGATGAAGAGAAAGACAGGGTAAAGAGTTCTTCTGAGATTCTTTCAATGAAGATAGTCGATCCTGCTATGGGTTCAGGAGCCTTTCTCGTACAGGCAACGAATTTCGTCGCAGAGAAGCTCTTGAAGGCCTGGGAAATAGAGGGCAAAAATACTGAGATTCCAGATTCAGACAGAGAGATTCTTGCACGAAGAAACGTTGTTGAACACTGTATATACGGGGTGGACATAAACCCAACGGCCGTAGAGCTCGCGAAGATGTCTCTCTGGCTTAATACCTTCTCCAAAGATAAGCCATTTACATTCCTCGATCATAAGCTGAAGTGTGGTAACTCTCTTGTGGGTGTGTTTCACGGCTGGGAGGATACAAGCGTTATTCACCCGGAGGTGTACAAGGCTTCGGGGAACGCCAGTAAAGAATGGAAAACTAGACTCAATGAACTGAAAAAGGCAAACGCAAAATACAAACCTACCAAGAAGGAAAGCCAGGCGAAGCATCAGAGTAGTATGTTCTCTCTTACAGGCTCTCCGGACAATGAGTTTGCGAGAATAACGAGTGAGCTCGCAAAAGTCTCACACCGGATAGATGTCGCTGGAAGAGAAACGGAAGATTATTTTGCCAAGGAACAGGTTTACAAAGAGCAGTTCCTTAGGAACAGAGATTATGAAACAGAGAAGCTTAAGGCTAATGTTTGGGTAGCTCAGTGGTTCGCAAATGAGATTGATGGAGTCCTTCCGTTGACAACCGGAGAGCTTCAGGATCTCTACCAGGGAATAGACAAAAACCAGGATAACAGATCGGTCCTTATGGAAGTCTCCGAACACATTAACTGGACAGAACGGATAAGCGAAGAGCAACGCTTCTTCCACTGGAAACTTGAATTTCCGGATGTCTTCGAGGCAGGGGGTTTCGATGCGGTTATAGGGAATCCGCCTTGGGAAGTGCTGAAGCTTAAGGAAAGAGAGTATTTCGCAGGAAAGGACCTTCAAGTTTATTCCAGCAAGAAGACTAATGAAAGACGGGCACTTATAGCAAGATTAGAAACAAGTAACCCAAAGCTGTTCAGATCGTATATGAAGGAACTGGAGAAATACTCATCCACAGGCAATTACGTGTCTAATAGAACTCTATACAGTTTGACAGGCAAAGGCGAACTAAACACTTACCAGCTCTTCGCCGAGCTTTTCTTGAAGATGCGCAAAGAAGAGGGAAGATCGGGCGTGATAGTTCCAACAGGAATTGCGACAGACAAGGGAAACAGCGTCTTCTTCAAGTATGTTGTCGAGAATAAATTGCTGGCTTTGCTCGCAGATTTCACCAATGCGGAAGGAATTTTCCGGAACCATAGACAGAATAGATTCAGCCTAGTAGTTCTGGGGAGCTCATCTATTACAAGGATGTTTTTCTACTTGACTAATGTAGGACAGTTATACGCAAAAACACCTCTTTCCCTATCCACCAAAGAGCTGCTCCTTGTTAACCCCAATACTGGGACAGCTCCAATGCTTAGAACGCAAAGAGATATGGATCTGGTACTGAAGATTTACCGTAACAGCAAGATTCTTCTGAGGGAGTACGAAGACGGTAAGACGGATAACCCTTACGATATAGAAGTCTCGACTCAATTCCATATGTCAAACGACTCCGACAAGTTCGTTCGAGAGCAGGAGCTTATAGGGAGAGGTTATAAGAAGAACTGGATCTACTACGAGAAAGAGGGAGAAAGATATGTTCCACTGTGTGAGGGCAAGACTTTCTACATTCTTGATAGCCGCTATAACCACATAGCAGATGACGGCAACTGGACCGCCTGTACTGCTGAGGAGAAAACCGATCCGTGGTTTTTTCCCAGGACAAGGTATTTTGTTAAGGAGAGTGAAAGTGAGGTCTTCTATATATCTAAGAGTTGGAACAGAAAGTGGGTTATTGTATTTAGGGACACAACAAATATCGAAAACAGAAGAACTATGATTGGTGCTCTGGTACCAAGAGTTTCTTTTGGAAACACCGCCCCATTAACCTTAGTAAGTCATCTCGGCCGATCTCTTCTAGGTTTATTGGCCTTGATTGCGAGTCATAGTATTGATTACATAACAAAGAGGAAGCTTCAGAACAAACATATTAACTTTTACACACTCTATCAGCTACCGGTGCCCGACCCCTCAAAGTTCAAAGAACTCCCCGGACTGGATTCTGGAGACACTTGCCTTGAAGATTCCGTTATCCGCCGGCTTGTTAAGTGTGTGAACTACTCCTATGATATGGAGCCCTTCGTGAAAGATATGGGCTACGAGATAGAACCCAGACCGTGGAACGAGAAAGAAAGACTTGACTATATGGCCCAACTTGATGCAATAGCTGCCCATCTCTACGGCATTGACTATGAGGACCTGAAGTATATCTTCACTACATTCCCAATAGAGAAACGAGAACAGGAAAAAGAGTATGGGACTTACTTATCCAGAGACCTGGCCTTGAAGTACTTTGAAGAATACAGGCCTAAACTCTTTCAGGGAGGAAATCTATATTGATGAGGTTCTTGCTTCCTTAAGAAATTTGATCCAGAATATCGAATGATTCAGAGGTGGTCCTATGTCCATTAACCCGGTAGTCTTCAGTAAAGAGACCTTCGAGAGCTTTACAGACTTTCTTATAAGTACCCTGAATATCGCAGATGAGAGTCTCGAGAATCAACTCAAAGACCTAATAGCCTATGATCTTCTAAGAGGATCTCGCCTGGTTAATGGACCATACATTTACCTAAATCGCCCTTTCGTAAAAGGCAAAAGCATAAAAGAGTTCACGGAAGCACTCAACCTTGATCCGGTATTGAATACAGTATTCACATACGAAAACTTACATAAGCATCAGGAAGAAGCAGCCGAGAGCATTGTAAACAAACATCACACCATAGTCTCAACAGGTACCGGCTCCGGAAAAACCGAGTCCTTCCTACTTCCAATAATCGACCGGGCGAAGAAACAACAGGAGAAGAAACTGCTGGCGCTTCTTATTTACCCTATGAACGCTCTGGTAAATGATCAACTAAGACGACTCAGAATGATGCTTGCAGGAACCGGCGTGACGTTTGCCAGATACACCGGAGACACTCCTGAAACCCTTCCTTCGAATATCCGGAGACCTGCAAATATGGTGAGGTTTACGGAAGAGCAGCTCGAAGAGGTCATAAAGGGTACACTGGCACCCTGGGAAGAACGCCTCTGTCGAGAAGAGATCCGCGAAAACTCTCCCCAGATAATGCTCACAAACTACTCTCAGCTTGAGCATTTGCTTCTTCGAAACAAGGATCTAGATATTTTCAGAGACTCCGATTTACAGTTCATCGTTATGGACGAAGTTCATAGTTATGTCGGAGAACTTGGCTCGGAAGTGGCCTGTCTTCTCAGAAGACTGAAGCTCGTTGTTCCGCATCCGGAAAACATCACCTTCATTGGCACCTCTGCGACGGTCGCCTCTCGTGACGAAGAACCTGAAACGGTAGTAAAACGCTTCGGTTCAAGACTCTTTGGTGTTGAACAAAACGATATTAAGCTGGTAACCGAGTCTTACATAGAGCTCGAAAGAGAACCGGATGAATACGTTCCGCTATTTCCCAGAGATCCCGGAGAAATTCTAAAACAGATGGTATATGAGGTTTCTCAGATTCCTGAAGATGGAGAACCGGGGCCAGAATTCTACAAGCTGCTGACACAGTTGACTTACAAGACCATAAACAAAGACAACGCTTACACGACATTGAAGAAGAACGTTATCATAAGCGAATTGCAGGAACTTTTCAGCAAGCCCACACTTCTGGAAAAGGCTGTTGAGAGAATCAGGACGTTAGCTGGGAGGAAAGATGCTGGCAATGATGCTCTCGCGGCGGAGATATATTCCTATCTACTTGCCGGGCTCATAGTAAAAGAAGACAACGAACCTTTGCTCCGCCCGAAGATCCACTTCTTCGTAAGGGGCATTCAAAACCTGAAGGTCGCATTTGTAGATGGCCAGAGACAGATAATACTGAACGATATAGACGAGCTTCAGGACCACTATTATTTCAGCCTTTACGGTTGTGCTAGATGTGGCCAGCATTACTTTGTCATTCCCTCGGCATCTGCTAACCAGGCTGAAGGAGTCACTTTCTACACACCCGTTGGTATGGGGGATGAGCCTGAAGAAAGCCGGATGGTTCTCCTTACAGATGTAATTACCGGGGACGAACAGGCCTACCCCAGTCAAAATGTATGGGTCTGTGAGAAATGCGGGACCGTCCACGAAGCACCTGTGCAGAAATGTATGAATACTCTTTGTGGTTCAGACAAACTTATTCAAATGAAGAAGGTTCCAATTGCAGCACGGCTTAGATGCCTCTCCTGTGGTGTTTCGCTAGGGAAAGATGATGAAGAGGATAGATCCTCGAACCTAATGCCCTCTGTTTCAAATGAAGCTTTAGACATTCTAATTCTCGCTCAGAATATGCTAAATTCTGTTTCCAAAGATGCGGCAAAGCTTCTCGTATTCACGGACAACAGACAGGAGGCCGCCTTCCAGGCAGCCTTCATAAACCAGAGGTCGAAGCGGTTTAGGCTCAGAGACTATCTCTACGCTGTTCTAGAAAAGGACCGAGCATACACAAGCGATGAACTGGCTGGAGAAATAGCCGAACGCATTCGTGAAAAGGGTGAGTACAGAGACTTTGAAGTTGAAAATGCAATGAGGCCTAATTACTTCAAAGATTCTGTAGAATGGTTTCTTCTAGAAGATTTCTTTATGCCCCGCTATAGACGCGGAAGTCTTGAGAACCTTGGGCTTGTTAAACTTACTTACGGGAATGTAGTTAGCAGCAAGGAATTCGTGAAACACTGGGCAGAAGAATTCGGAGCCCCTGTAGAAGAGATACTGGCAATAATCGAAAATCTTCTAGACCATATGAGAGTGAACACAGGTGTAAGCCATAAGCTTCTCGGAATAACAAACCGTGATCCCCGAGTTGCTAGCGGTTATATCAACCTTAGCAAGTGGTTCGGCCCCGAAGTTTACATCCTGAATGCCCCTACCTACAATAGCAAGAGCAATCTCAAATGGTGGATTTCAAACAGTGGGACTTCATATTATCAGAGGTTTATGAAAAAGGCATTTCCGGAAAAGAAGGATCTCACAGATGATTTTCTAAGGGAGCTGTGGCGCTTTCTGGTGGATGAAAGGGTCCTAGTCGAACGCGAGAACTCACATTTTGCAATAAACAGCGACGCCATTTACTTCACTAAGGCGCCTAAGAGCAAAGACGATAATCTTCCTCATCTTTACGAGTGCAAAAAGTGTGGTACGAGAACCTTCAGAAAGACGCCCAGCCTGGTTTGCCCCAGGCACAACTGTGATGGTCAATTAACTGATGTATCAGTTGATACGGATGATTATAACGTCAAGAGACACTTATCAAACAGAGAGACAAGAAGTCTGAGGGCCTTTGAACATTCCGGCCAGGTTCGCAGACCCGAAAGGGAGAGAATCGAGAAGGAATTCAAAGATGAGAATGGAACGGTAAACTGCATTGTGGCAACTCCTACACTTGAACTGGGAGTGGATATAGGGAAACTGGATATGGTTCTTTTGAGAAATGCTCCGCCCACACCGGCAAACTACGATCAACGAGCTGGAAGGGCCGGAAGGCGACACAGGATAGCCGTCGTTACTGCATACTGCGGGCGAAGCTCCCACGATCTGTACTTCTTTTCAAGACCGGAAGAGATGATTACAGGAAAGATAAAGGTCCCAGCCTTCTCTATGGTGAATATCCCGCTAATTGCTAAACACTGTCATTCGGCAATCACGACGAAACTTCACAGCGTTACGAATATAGAAGACAAAGCATTGATGGAGGCCTATCTTCCTAATTACATAAACGCCTTCTTCAACGGGATAGACCTGTTTGCGGATAATGCAGCTGAAACGCTTAAGAACCTATTTTGTTTCTCCAAACCCCTGGAAGAACTGATAGACAGACATTACGAGCTTCTCAGAGAAGAGTTAGAGCGTTTCTTCAAGTACTGGCCACCTGAAGCTTTGAAGACGTTAAGGGAGTCGGTGGAGGGAGAACTGGAAGACTTTCTAATAAACGGTTCTCCGGAACAGCTTGATAAGATATTTCTTCACATACGCGACGATCTCGTTTTCCTGATAAACGAAAGGGCCGAGTTGTTTAGACGTGGTTCTACTTCGAGAGAACTTGGTTCAATTACAAAGCACTTGAATGCCTTTATGCATCCACAAGGCGGTGAGAACTCAGTCAGTGATTTCTATACGATCTCCGTGCTGATTAAATATGGGTTTTTCCCCGGTTATTCACTCGCAAGGGGCCACGTTACTGCTCGCTGTCTGGACAACGAAGGTTTCGTTGAAATAGACAGAAACTACAATATCGCTCTAAGGGAATTTGCCCCGCTTTCCAGGCTCTACGCGGTAGGGAAAAAGTACCGACCGACACGGTACAACTTCTACAACGCTGACACAAAGGCGGGCTTTAGGCAGAGATTCATCATAATCGAAGACTGCATAATGCCTGAAAAACCCGATGAACCTTCTTTCGACAACCCAGCTCAGTTGAAGCTTGATTCAATACACCTCACGGACCCCAAGTTGACTCTCGAAGGCAGGCCCGGGGATAGTGAGAATCGTAGAGTCATTATGGGCTACGACATAAGGGGAATCGTTAAGGAAAATCACCTGGGAGGATTTACTGCCAAGTCTGACGGAATGATTACTTCTTTCAGGAGAAAAGACGTAGTTGTCCTCATAAACGTTGGTTCGAAACGCGATATAACTAACTATGGCTACGGTTTCTATATTTGTCCCGAATGTGGGGTGATAGAAGAGAATACTCCTAGTGGGAAAGATCACTTCAAGAGACATTTGGAAACCGTCCATAACAAGCATATTCAAGGAGAAAGACTTAACGAGTATAGGAGAGGCATTCACGCAGAATTCGTGTCTGACGTAATGGTGGTGGGCCCTTTCAAGAGCTTCGAAGAGGCAGCCAACTATATGGAAGCGATGAAGGTGGGGGCATCTATTGACCTGGATATTAGCACCAGTGAAATTGATAGCTTCATAAACGGGCGTGAAGAGAACTACCACGTTACTTTTTTTGAAACAGTACCGGGTGGCTCGGGATACATTGAGGTGTTGTTCCAGTACAGAGAAAGTGTAATGAAGACCGCAAGGACACTTCTTGATTCCTGCGATTGCAAGACTGCCTGTTACAGGTGCCTGCTGAGCTTCTGGAATCAACCCTTCCATTCAGTTCTCAAAAGGAAGAAAGCAATCGAAGTACTTGACTTCATACAAACTGCAGGGGCTACCACAGTGGTGAAAATACCCGGCACCAGGCGAGAGAAGACTTCTGATGGGAACCTAGAGTCGCCGGCTGAGGCGAAGTTTCTTAACATTGTTAGGGAGTTCGGGCTTCCAGATCCTAATCTTCAATACCAGGTAACCATCTCAAATATGACGTCCATCGCAGATTTTGCATATCCTGATAAAAAACTCCTTATCTACATCGATGGCTACACTTATCATAAGGGCAAAGGGCAAGAGAAAATAGACCTTGACAGAAGGCAAGAACTAATACTTAGAGCCAGCGGCTACGAAGTCATTCGGATCGGAGCCAAAGACCTGGATGATGACGAGATAATGGAACTGTATCTTAAGTCAATATCCAAGATATTTGACTAGCAGTGTTCCGTCAAGAAAGCAACTCATTAGTACTGCCCAAGCTTGCTTTGGAAAACCTTCGCTTGAGTTTATCACTTAATCTTCTAAAAACAGCTAAACAAGCGAAAGTATTTTTAGAAACTAAGAATTTTGCCACTACAAACTCTGTATTCAGAGAGCGAGTTCTTCTTGAGGCGTTACCTTGTCGGGTTGTGTTATCTTCATTAATGAAAGAATCTTCGAAGCAAGGGGTAGTGATTTGGCTTTCATGTAGTAACTTTGCTCACCATGGCTGAACTTCATCACTTTGAGTGAGTTTATCGCTCGTTGAATCTCCTGGGTCCAAGTGATAAAGTCAAGAAAAAAGACGCCTCGAAAGCGTCTTCATTATTAATTCTATCATGAGAATTCGTTAAAGTCAACCGGTCTAGCTGTTGCTGACAGGTTAAATAATCTCTGAAACACGCGCCTCTTGATTAATTAAACGGAGCAGTAGAGAATTCAATCGTTGTTGGCGTTCCTTCGGCATCTGGAAGGGCAACGGGGACAATCTCAATCAAGAAGTCGCTTCCGGGCTCGAGATGAAGGCCCGTATCGATCGTGGTTTGCGATGTCTGTGTTGCGAAGAGCGTATCCGGTCCCATAAATACCGAAACGTTGAACGCCAAATTCTCCGCTTCGAGAGCTTCAGTCGGCTCGATTCCATAGACGATTTGCAGCGGCATCGAATATGGATAATCCTTCTGGCCGTCATAAGGATCGATACCGAATGGGAAGAGGTCCCACAATGCGATCCACTCTTTGATTGCACTGCCAATCGCGCCGCATTTTCCTGTCACGTCTATGAAATCTATGCCATTATGCCCCTTCACGACACACTGGTACGTGTAGCCGGTTTTTCCAGTGTCACCTGTTTTCAGTTTAACATCTGTCTTGGGATGGAGTCCTGTTATGTTTAGCTCCAGATCACAGTTCTTTGCCGGCGTTCCGTCCTTTCGCGTCACTGTGACAGTTACGGTATGCGATCCGGGAGCTATGTTGATGTCATAAGAGGGTTTAACAGTGAGGGTGTAATCGCAGTCGCAATCGATGCCAGCGGCACCCATTATCGCATCCAGATGTTCAGTCAGGGGTTGTGCTCCACCCCAGGTCTGTGCCATTATGCTTGGCGGACTGCCCGCGGGTTGAGGGTTGTCGTTTACATAATTTCCTTCGTCATCTGTGTGGTATTCATCGTCTAGACCCATCATATGGCCCACTTCATGGGCGATGACAGGTCCAGTATCCAGATTGTCCCATTCACCCGTGGTTGTTTCAGTCGATCCTGGAGTCGGCAGTGGAGTAGCTACCCACGAAGTGTGGCTTCCTTTGACCTTCTTGACTTCCACAACATGGGCGTCATCAGGTGGTTCTGCACCTTCAGCAAGAACCGAGAAGTCAAAGTCGAACGTTACTGTGCAGCAGCCGTCACCCCATTCTCGAGAACCACTCGCGCCGTTCCATATGGCTTCAGCGTCAGTTTCCCAAGACTCGACCTGAGTCTCTGATGCGCCTTCACCATGGAAAACAATGGTTACCGTGACTGTGTAGTCGCAGGGTCCTCCAGAGACGGCCGTCGTCTGAGGAAAGAAGCTTGCTAATGGATACTCGGCGGGATAATAGGCATTGAGTATGGTTTCAGCAAAATCTGAAAGCAGTACCGGTGGTACGCTGTACATCATGGGTGTGTCTTCAGTCAGTAAACTCTCCAGTACAGGCTTTCCTGAGTCATCTCCATTCAGTAAGAATGCTACTGCAATAAGTGCCCTGATAGTCTTGTTGTCATCTTGAAGGTATTCTTCTAGACTGTCAAGAGTGGATTCATCCAGAAGATTTCGTTGAAAGGCGTAAGCTGCGGCCCAGCGTTCCAGTGGGTCACTGCTTTCCAAAAGAGCCAGGAATTTCTGAATCTTGCTGTTGACAAGAGGTATTAGTTCTTCGCCATAACGGAATGAAAGCGGGTTGTAAGGATCCAATTTGTCAATTATGCTTGCTACTCGATCTTCAACGAAAACTGCTTTGATTGTCTTGCTTTTGTCCATCGTGACTGTTGTTGTGGTTGAGTCGGGCGACGCTACTTCGCCTTCCCAGGATTCAAACTCCCAATTGTTGTCCGGATACGCTTTCACAGCAACGATTTGGTTCCTCGTGAATTCGTGAACTCCTGCAGTTGGATCTGTAGTTCCACTGCCTCCTATCTGAATTGTAAGAGAGTATTTTATGCTTGGACAACTCGTAAGAAAGATTATTGCCACAGACAGGACAAGCAGAACGAAAAATGCTCTACGCATTGTAGCACCCCCTTCGTATTAGTGAGTGCTTAATAAGAATCAATCGACCTCAGAAGAATGCAAGACACAGCAAATGGCTGCTTGATAACGGAATTATACATCGTTGACCCATGAATAGGAGCAGTGGAAAGAGAGTGGTTCTGGGAAGAACATGCCAGGAAGCGAGGCTCGCTGCCGCAAGGAAGTGATGCCCGGAAAAACGTCCGGGGAAGTGATGCGCCGAAAAGCATCGGCGGAAGTAATGCCACCTTCGGTGGGACGCAATGCACTGAAGAGCATCATAGCAATGCCTGCTTCGCAGGGAAGCCTCTCAGGTCAACCGTCATCGATCCGCCGTCCACCGAAGATCCGCTGTACGCTTAAGAACGAAGACTCGCTGAGCGCTGAAAAGAACCGCTGTACGCTTAAGAGCAAGGACCCGCTGATCGCTCTGAAACATGGTTCGCCGTTGCCATACGGATTCGTCTGTGCAGAGCTGGAGTATTCTCCAAACCAGTCGCTGCACCACTCCCATACATTACCAGACATATCATAGATTCCAAGCTCGTTGGGTTGGAGTAGTTCCAACATCGTGAGTATGCCGAATTGATTCGGCGGGTTGGACATTCTTGTGCCGGGTTGGAGTAGTTCCAACATCGTGAGTATGCCGAATTGATTCGGCGGGTTGGACATTCTTGTGCCGGGTTGGAGTAGTTCCAACATCGTGAGTATGCCCTTCAGAGTTTTCCCAATACCAGGATACGTCATCTACATTGTCACTCCCGGAATACTTGTATCCTTCGCTCTTGTTCCCGCCTCTTGCAGCATACTCCCATTCAGCTTCAGTCGGCAGTCTGTATCCGACTACCTTTGACGGATCAGGCGTCACTTTTCCATCCTTATCCAGTAAGTTGCCGTCATTGTCATACGCCTTAGGGAGATTCTCTTTTTCACTCAGCCAGTTGCAGTAATCTATAGCATCGTTCCAGCTTACATTGATTACTGGTCTGGTTCCCCTTCCCCAGCCTTCGTCGCCGGGTTTGCTCCTTCCGGTAGCCTCACAGAAAGCATCGTACTCGTCGAAAGTCACTTCATACTTGCCTATTTGGAAGCTGTACGTAAGCGTGACCTCTCATGGGTTGGTTTTTCTTCACTATATCCATCTCCCGAGGTGTCGCCCATCGTGAAACTGCCCTTCTGAACCAGCACGAATTCTCCGCTTCTTGCAAGCGTAAGAACCGCCAGAGACAAAACTCAGAGTGTAAAAAGCACCGTTTTCTTCATTCCCCACCTCCATGAGTGAGGCTCTGCACTCGAAATAGCACGGCAAGACCAAGGTAACATGCAACATATAGTGCAATGCGCTCGTTAACTAATATAGCACCTTTACGTCCAATACAAAGTTAAACTCTGCTCCGTCAGTTCCCGACGATGAATGTTTCTGACGATTGCACCTTATGATTTGCGGCAGCCTTCTATAATCATTCCTCCACTCAAGCTCTCGCAGAGGTATCTTAAGGCGCGGCAGTGCTTTCTATGTCGGCGTCGCACTCTCGGCTAATGAAAGCATGTTCTTCAAATGACTATCCTTATCTAGAGACAATATCCAGTGTTATTTCAGGGATTAAGCCAAACATCAAGTTCGTGATCAAAAGGGAGACACGATTTATCGCGTCATTTCGCAAGATATTGTCTGCAAAGAAGAGCAGACTATCGTCTCCAGTACTGAGAAGGATGCACCCAGATACAGATAATCAAGTCTTTCCCTGTCACTAAGGCATACCTTGTATTGCGGACTCGAAAAAGGTCATAGCGCCGGCTCGAAAAACGTCCTGCAGATACGGAAACCAATATTATAGTCTGTGTAAGTGGGGGGATCACTTCTACGGCTCACTACCCGTATACTTCTGGCACTGTGGCTCCAGCTGCCGCCACGCCCAACCTTGTCGGAACCGCTATCGTTATAAGGATCTGTCTGTGCAGAACTGGAGTACTCTCCAAACCAGTCGCTGCACCACTCCCAAACATTACCAGACATATCGTAAAGACCCAGCTCGTTTGGTGCTTTCTTTCCAACTTCCTGTGGCATGAATTGCATGTTTACAGTGTACCAGGCAACGTCACGGCCATCATTACTCCCTGCATACTTGTATCCCTCGCTCTTGTTTCCGCCTCTGGCTGCATATTCCCACTCTGCCTCCGTCGGTAGCCTGTATCCAACAACCTTTGACGGATCAGTAATTATCATGCCGTATCTGTCCAGAAGGTTACCTTCATCGTCATACGCTATTGGGAGATCTTCCTTTTCGCTTAGCCAGTTGCAATATGCTATCGCGTCCCACCAGCTGACATTATTTACTGGCTTGCTTTCCCTTCCCCAGCCCAGGTCCTCGGGTTTACTCCTGCCTGTATCTGCACAAAAGGCATCGTATTCATCGTACGTTACTTCGTACTTGCCTAAATAGAAGTCATATGTGAACTCCACTTCGTGAGTCGGTTTTTCATTACTGTCTTTATCCTCCCACGTATTGCCCATCGTGAAGCTGCCCTTCTCAACCAGTACTAAATAATCCTCAGATTCTGCCGACACAGCCTTTTCGGTATTTGCAAATGTTAAGATAGCCAGTATCAGAATACAGACTGTTAGCATCATGCCTTTCCTCATCCCTTCACCTCCTGAGTTGTTCCATTAACTTGTATGACAAGCAATTCCAGTTTCATATGCCACGTTCATAAACGAGGCTTGACACCTGGAGTAAGCACGTGAAGACTCAAACAATATACGGCAAGCTGTGCAATGCACTCATACGATTAATATAACACTTGTTACATACTGCACAAAGGCAAGTTCATTCTGTAAGTTCCTGTTGCTGAAAGCTTTTGGCGATTGCACCTGGTGATTTGCGGCAGCCTTCTATAATCATTCCTCCACTCAAGCTCTCGCAGAGGTATCTTAAGGCGCGGCAGTGCTTTCGATGTCGGCGTCGCACTCTCGGCTAATGAAAGCATGTTCTTCAAATGACTATCCTTATCTAGAGACAATATCCAGTGTTATTTCAGGGATTAAGCCCAACATCCAGTTCGTGATCAAAAGGGAGACACAATTTATCGCGTCATTTCGCAAGATACTGTCTGCAAAGAAGAGCAGACTATCGTTTCCAGTACTGAGAAAGATGTTGCCCGGATGAGAATTATCTAGTCTGACCCTGTTTATTTGAGGATCCAGTCAGCTGACAAAGCGAGTGTTCTGATCAGTGAATCTCGTATGCTTCTTGATGAACTCGGTCAAGCTCCTATTCTTTGGTCCTGACCAACCACTAACAACGGCTTTGAAAATCGAGTCCCATTTTTGCGATCATTGAGCTCTAGAACAGGCCTCCAGCCCTTATGTTTATCGAGAAATCAACTCTTTTCCTTTTTCAAATCCCCGAAATGTCCTGGAACGATACTGAAGCAATTATCCACAATAAAAGAGAGATACGAAGATGATTTGCTATCAATATACTATATAGTATAATACTGTAAAGTAGAATAAGTAGGTGATTATTGTGTTTGTTGGCAGAAAGAGGGAATTAGCCTATCTCGAGGAGAGATTCGAAAGGGGAAAACCGGAACTGCTTGTTCTATACGGTAGAAGGAGAGTTGGAAAGACAGAACTCACAAAGGAATTCTTGAGGAAGAAGCGGGGGATCTATTACCTGGCAGAGAAACTCCCGGAGAATCTTCAGCTGAAGAAGCTCTCCGAGAAGGTTATTGAATTCTTCGACGAAGACATAATAGCCGGATTCTCCAACTGGGAGATGCTGTTCAAGTACCTTGCCTCCAAGCACGATCGATACATACTCGTGATAGATGAGTTTCCTTACCTTATAGAAAGAGAACCGGGCATTATCTCGTCTTTTCAAAAGGGCTGGGACGAATACTTGTCAAACTCGAATGTCTTTCTCATTCTCACGGGTTCGAGCGTCTCCGTAATGGAGAACAGTGTCTTGAGCTATAAGAGCCCGCTCTACGGCAGGCGAACTGGACAGCTTCTTCTCAAACAATTTACCTTCTTTGAAATCGGCGAGTTCTTCAAGAAGAAATACGAATTTGACGATTTACTCAAGATATGGGGCACTCTTGGTGGAGTACCGTTCTATCTTGAGCAGTTTGACAGCGATCTTGACTACTACGGAAATGTCATGGAGAAGATATACAACCAGAACGAGGTGTTGTTTGCCGAAGCCGAGTTTCTTCTGAACGAGGAGCTCAGAGAACCGAGAAACTACTTCGCCATTTTGAGGGCAATTTCGCTCGGAAAGAGAAAACTGGGCGAGATAATAAACGAAACCGGTATCGACAAAAGTAGCATCATGAAATATATCTCCATTCTCAATCTTCTTGGCATAGTCGAGAAAGAAGTACCAGTGGGTGAAGATCCGCTTAAAAGCAAGAAGGGACTATACAGAATAGCAGACAACTTCTTCAGATTCTACTTCCGTTATGTTTTCTATTACAAAGATCTCATACTCACCGATCAGAGGGAAAGACTGTTGAGCATCCTGAAAGATACCGAAAACCAGTTCTTCTCGCTCACATATGAGGATTTCGCGCGCAGTGTTGTCATGTGGATTAGCGGAACGAATTACTTCGAGATTGGTCGCTGGTGGGATAGAAACGCTGAAATCGATCTGGTGGGCATGAACAGAGAAGAGAAACGAATATTATTGGGAGAAGTCAAGTGGAGTGAAAGGCCCCTCGGCACTGATATTCTTGCAGCATTGCGTGAAAGGGGAAATCTGCCGCGATGGGATGAATTCAAAGAGAAGGAGTACGCTATCTTCAGCAGATCTGGCTTCACCAAAGCTCTAATTGACGAGGCGAAATCCGATCGATCTCTAGTGCTCTTTCACGGTGACCAAAGAGTAGTCTGAAGAACCTGTGATACGCAGACGCTTTTCGAAGAACCCGTCAGGCATAATCATCGTCGAGTGAAGAGCCGTCCTTGGTCCTTCGTCCCAGATCATGGACCCGTCCTCCGATAAGATCAAAGACCAGATCCTGACCAAGAGCTCGTCAGGATGACCAATTGAGTTAGTTCATGCAACCTAAAGTCCTGCCCCTAGAAAGGTTCTACCTCCTGGCTAAGCCAGCCTTACGTCCCCGGATGGTTGGGGGTGAAATCCCCCTGGGCTACTCACCGATTTTGTCCAGTGCTCTCCAAAAGACAACGTTCATGTTTTCCCTCGTTGTAAAAGGTGAGTGCGTCACAGAGAGAAATCTTGAACAGATAATTACCTTATTATCGTATTTATCAGTTCATTTCTCCAATCTCCTAAATTCGTGCTGCCTTTGGCTGGCCAGGAAATGGGTTTGTCCGTGTTTTTTCTCGACTCATCCAGATGAGAATCGATGAATACATTTAGCAAAGCCTCAGGAACCTTATACTGTATGTTCTTGTGTACGATACTTCCAGTTTCGATGTATTCCTTTATTCTCTTAATCACAGTTTTTGCACTATCGGATCTGACTTTCTCCTGTGAGCTGCAGAAAACAAGGTTCACGGCTTTGACGAAACCATCAGAGTGTTCGGTGGCCAATCTTAGTTTCTCATTGTCTGTGATCACCTCTTCGAGCATATTTATGTTTCTCGCATTGAAGGGATGTATGAACTTAACCTCAATGGCATACTGCACTTCTTTCTTATACGTCAAATCATCTTTATGCTTCCTTTCTATCGAAAGCGAGGCATCTTTGTTTATCACATGCTTCAGAATCGTTTCGAGGTTAGCATCTTGTGGATTTTCGCCATCATGAAGTGTCTCGAATACAGAACAGATGAATTCTCTGTTTAGAACAACGAGATCGAAATTGCCTCTATCACCGTATTTAGCTTCATTATCGATCGATGTAATCGACACATCATTACCATATCCCTCAAGAAGTTTGCGTTTTTCATATCTGAAGTTGGTAGGATATTCTAGATGAACAAGGGAAACAGCTATCCCTTCTTCCCTGTGAACAAGCTCTATGCTGCCTCCCTCCATGATATCTTTGTGAAGAGACGCATGGATATCCGACTCTGTGAAGTAAAAGAAAGGATTCTCTCTGAATCTGTTTATCGTTTTCCTTATGCCGTTATACACAAGCGTATCAGCACCAGTCATAATTCGATCCCTCCAGTTGTTTGGTTCCCGAAGATAACACTCTCACGTGTTTTCAGCAGGTAGTTTGAGAATCGGTGATTTCAGGGGAAAATTCTATTTTGTGCGGCGCGATGCAGATTCATTTCAGTAGTAGGCCTGCTGTTTTCCGAAAGAAACAAATTCACTCCAGATTTGATTCCTCCTTTCTATGAGCGCGTTCTGCAGTATAAGAACTGCGCAGTGTAGGTTGTCATCTTTCCATCTCCCTTTTCCGAGGTAGCGATTCAGTCTGTAAGTTATATGAAAAGTGCATTGAGTAACGAGTTTTTTGCCGCGTCACAGAAGTATGGATTGTTCGCTGGCCGTTCTGCATATGCGGAAGCCTACGGCGTCGCCAGCCGAAGAGGGTTCCAGATAATCCCGATCTGTTACCCGAGCGAAAGTCTCGTTGAGACCTACGCTTGCACCCTTCACATAGACCAGTTCGTCTCTATTGGCAGTCTTTATTTCGGAAGGATCATTTCCGTCCGGCACAAGCTTCCCAATCGCCAGCGCTATGCTTTCAGCGGCCCAGGTCGCAACCTCTTCATCAATGCCGCAGTTGTCTCTTAGTCGTTGGGAAAAGTCTGTAATTGCAGCAATCTGTTCAGATGAATCCTCACTTCTCAGGAGTTCGTTAAGCAGCCCCTCTCTCAGAGCGGTTGCGACAGCCGTTGTCTCTGTTTCACACTTCTCGAAGGAGGCCTCTAGCAAGGCTTCGACTTTATCCGGTTGATCGAGAATATTTTTCCCGTGTGTCCTCACCAGCTCTGACAGACGTTCTCTCACTTTCCCATTCAAAGAGCTCACTCCTTCTATAACGGAGTCTCACTTCGCAGGCAATAAAGCTCTCCGTCTTAAAGTGTGTTTAGTGCAACAACTCCGTTCAGAAATTCTTCTTCAGATTTGTCCTGTTTGATGGGTCACATGACTTTCGAGTCTGATTTCGAAGTCGCGAGTGTTTTCGAGGGTAACCGTCTCCGTATCTCCGCCCTTTAGATACAGAAGAGTCGCTGAAACGGGGTCGAGCGTATTCTTCAGTAAATACAGGTAGAACTCCATCTGGAACCTGTATCTGACAAGCATTTCATCTCTCTTTTCGGCCAGCTTGAAGTCGACGATCTTCCAGCCTTCAGCCGTCTTGTAGAGTTTGTCGATTACGCCCGCCAGTATGAATTTTCCGAAGGCTCTCTCGAAGCGCACTTCGCTTCTACAAGCCTCTGAGTTCTCGATTTCGCGAATTATATCGTGATTGCCAAGTCCATTCAGTTGATGGAGGATCTCCTTTGCCCTCTCGGGGGTCGCCGACCCTCTTGAAAGCTCAGGATCGTTCAGGATCTCATTCAGTCTCTTTCCCTTTGGTCTTCCAGCCGGGTTGCCGAGCTGTTCGAAGATCCTGTGAACGTAAAGCCCTTCTGCTGTTGAGGCTCGCGAAGTCCTTTCGATACTGTCGATCTCGAGAATCTCCTTCGGTTTTTCATCGAAGTCGAGCGTGGTCGGGGATACGACTCTCCGGAATTTGAGATGATCGAAGCGCTTCATGTAATCAATATCGGGCTCTTTCCAAGCGGTTTCTTCGCGTCGAATTTCCCCGCCTTCTGCAACGGGCGGGGCCTTGACAAATGTAACCAGGTTCTCGAGCTCTTCCTCAAGCTGTCCCGTTTCTTCGTTGTAAAGGCCAGCCGCTATCTGAGGCAACCAGCCGACATTCGTATCGTCTTTATTCTTCTTCAGCTCCTTCTCCATGGCCTCTTTGTCGACATTCATCACAAGAATTTCCCGGGGCCTCGTCAGGGCTACATAGAGGGTTCTCTTCTCTTCTTCGGTCTGTTTTCGCAGATCTGCTCTGTAAAACATGTCGAGCCCGTCATTCGTCAGTTCCTTGCTGTAAAGAGTGAAGGTTTTCGTGGCAGTGTCGAAGAGCAATGAAGGGGTATCTTTCCTCGGACTCTCCGACATCTCGGCAACGATCACAACGGGAAATTCCAGCCCCTTTGCCTGGTGGACTGTCATTATCTTCACGCTGTCGCTCTTCTCGTTTTCCAGAGCCGCCTCACCCTCGTCTGCCTCTTCGGAATACAATTTGATGTTCCTCGAAAACTCCCTCAAGCTTATCCCCAGGGAGTCTAGCTGCTTGGATATTTGAAGGAATTTGATCACGTTGGCCAGACACTGCTCGGGCATTGCAAGGAGCGTCATCTTCGGAAGGTAGTCCGTCTCTCCGACGAAGGAGTCGAGAATCTCTCCCGGCTTCAAAAGTCTTGCCAGGCGCGAATACCTTGTTATGATCGTGCGAAGATCGGAGAAGGATTCATCTTCGCTCCTCATAATGCAGTCATAGAAGTGACTGTATTTCTCCTTGAGTCTAACGGCCGCCTGCAGCGTACCTCCCCATGCGGGAGAAAGGAAGAATGACAGAAAGGCCCTGTCGTCTGCGGGATTGCCGAGAAAACTGACGAATGCAATCAGCCCGGCTATCTCGGGCCTCTGGAAAAACTTTCTGGAGCCGACCGTATAGTAAGGAATCCCGTTTGATTCAAGCGCTTCCTGATACTGCTCGACGTTCTTGAACTTCCTGAGGAGTATGGCTATGTCCCCTGGCCGTATCTTGCGCGTTACGACAACTTCTTCCTCTCTGAAATCGAGATCCTCATCCAGAAGCGAACGTATGTAGGCAGCTACGGGTCCTGCGTGGTCTTTATCTTTGCTTTCAAGTATTCTTACCCTCTTTTCTCTCTTGTCACCGTGAACCTCCAGGGCCTCGACATCTTTGCCGTATTTCGAAGCAAATGCCTCAAGCATCTCATTGTTCATAACTTTCTTGAAGAAGGCGTTGTGGAACTTCACGATCTCCGGATGCGACCTGTATGATTTTCCCAGAGTGTCCGTAGCGTCGTCACTTTCTTCGAATTCCCTTCTTGTGAGATTGAAGATCTCGACGTTCGCTCCCCTGAACCGGTATATCGACTGCTTGTCGTCCCCTACAAAAAGCACCTTCACATTCTCCGAAGCCGTCAACTTACTTATTATTTCTGCCTGAAGCTCGTCCGTATCCTGAAACTCGTCTACGAGAATGTACTTGAACCTCTTGGAATAACCCTTAGCTATTTCGGTATTGTCGCTCAGCATCTTCCTTGTCTCTTCCAGCAACTGCTCGAAGTCGAGCTGGGCCTTCTTCAAAGTCAGTTCCTCGTATTCACTGTTGAGCTTTCTGAATGCTTCGTGGCAGACAGCTGTCGCTTTCGATATTTTCTCGGCGGTCTCTGAAGTGTCTTTGTTATCATTGGGGCTGTAAAGATACATGTTGTGTCTCTGCTTGGAGAGGCACTCTTCGACAATCTTGTGAGTTTTGTCCAGACCGTAGATGTCTATCATTTTGTCGAGAGAATCCAGATTGCGCGAGAAGAACCTTCCCAGGGCCTGAAGTTCCAGTATCTTCTTTGTTCCGGTAATGATCGAGAATCCAGGATCTAGATCCGAATTCGTATTCAGAATGGACTCTCTGAGGATTCTCGCGCAGAAGGAGTGGATAGTCGAGATCCAGACGTGCATGACCCTTGAATTTATCTCTTTCCATCTCACCCGCTCGCTTTCGCTGGCTGCTTCGTCTATCTGCTTCAGTATCGCTTTCGCAACTCTCTCCTTCATCTCAGCAGCGGCCTTTTCAGTGAAGGTAATCGCAAGGATGTTTTCGATGCCCAGCTTTTCGTCGGAGCGAAGAATTTTCATGTATTCCTCTACCAGCCTGTAAGTCTTGCCGGTGCCTGCAGAAGCGGAGATGAATGTGTTCTTATCCATCGGTTGGCACACCCTTCTGTCTCCATTTCAGAATGTTGAAGATTCCTTCATTTTCGCACTTGTAGCAATTCGATGCTGTTCCTTTCCAGGTCTCGATGGAGAAATCGCCCGACTGGATTCTCTTGATTATCTCTTCCACAGCTCTAATAAACTCCTCGTCCGAAATCTTCCCCTTTTCAGCAGTTTCGCAAATCTTGAACTTCAGTTTGCCGTCGAACTTCCACTTTCTTTCACCCGAAGAGTGATCGATCGAAAAATTGTTAGCTTTCTTCTTACCCTTTATGAGTCTGAATTCTCCTCCGCTCAGCATTTTGTTCTCTTTCGAAAAGGCGTTTTCGACTGCCATCGAATAGAGTATGAGCTGTTCGGCCATCGCTGATCCCGGGTTCTTACCGCTCTTGTAGTCAATGACAAATAGCGTACCGTCTTCACAAGTGTCTATCCTGTCTACGATTCCGTGTACACAAATTTCGGAGGTCAGCTTCAATGGGCCATAATCGGATGTGTCGAACCCAAAGGAGAGCTCCGTACGGAATACAGTCCTGCCGGCCCTGGTCTCCTCCGATTGATCGTAATTCACATATTCTGTGAGTATCTTGAACATCTGATCGTACCGCCTCTTGAAAAGCGATTTGTTCACGCTGCCGGAATATCTCTTCAGGTGGTTCTCGAGGCTTTCGTTAAGAGAAACGCCCCTCCCGAGGTGGTCGCTGAGAACGGCATGAAAAACGCTTCCCGCATCCATGTATGAAAGCTCGAGTATCTCCTCCGGAACAGGCTGTAACCCAAGCACATAGTTCAAGAAATACTTGAATTTGCACTTGCAGTAGGTCCCGATCGTAGAGAAGCTTATGCACTTCTTCGTCAGCTCCTCGACTGCCTTCACGCCGGGGACCTTGAAGGAAAAGTCGTTTGTAATCGAGCTCAGGTTCTTCTCCAAAGTGGCGACCGTTTCCGAGTCTTTATGTCTCTGCCACTCATCGGGGCTCTCCTTGAATATACTGGCTATCGAAAGCTTGTAGTCGGACTGGCTCATGGCCTCCGACAGCGAGGGCACGAGATCGGTGCGTTTCCCTTCTACACGGCCATACGGTCTGGCCTCGGATTTGCCGAATGCTCGAAGAATCGATCCTTCATAAGGTGACTTCATCAACACGTTCCCGTCGACCGTGGAATTCGAGAAAGTAATGCAGAGCCTCTCTTGTGCGCCGCTTATCGCCAGAAAAAGACCCAGCTTCTGTCTGTTCTCCTGAATGCCCAGAATGTCCTTGGCTCTGGGCTCGGAGTACTGCGCGTCTGCATAGAGTGGATTGAGAGAGAGAACCGGGTAATTGCCCTCGTCGAACCCCATGAAGTACTTGACCTTCTTCGAAGTGTATCGGGAGTCGATCAGTGAGAGGACTTCTACTCCACCGCCCATGTCGGACTCGCCCCGTAGAGCTTCTCCTTCCAGATACTTCAAGAGAGATTTGTAGTACTTCTCCGGATCGTACTCGGTGATTTCCATAGCTTCGAGAATCCCGGCATGTGAAGGAACGGCTCTTTCAACGAATTGATCCACGCAGGCAATGTTTTCAGATGCGAATGTCTTTTCCTCGCTTCCGAGAAGCTCTCTCAATCCAAGCCTTTCTTCACAGATTCTGAAGAAGTCTTCGTATTTCAAGACAGACATCGCCGCATTTCTCTCTATACTCTTCAGAAGTGAAAAAACCCTTCTGACAGCGGGCTTTGCAATAACGTCTATGAACTGGATCTCATCTCTTATCTCCTGGATTTGGGACAGAGCAGAAAAGTCCTCATCGAGATCGTCGTTGGAGGTCAAACTCTCGGCCTTCGCACCGAGAAAACGTTTGTAATTGTCGAGCTTCTCCAGCCAAACCTTTTTTGCACCCTCTGTTGTGGCGGCAGATGTATCGTACAGCAGACCGGCCTTAGCCGCCACCTTCTCGAAGAGGACCGCATCGACTGTTTTCTCGGGAGAACCGTCCCCGTAACCGGCATCTATCATTTCGAGGATTCCCGAAGGCTCTAAAGAATCGGATACCACTTCAAGCGGCAGTAGAAGGGTCTGGATGCTCTTCGATTCGAGTAGGGAAACCGAATTCTTGCTAACTGCAGGGATCCCGAAATCGTTCAGCGATTTCTTCAATACCCTCCAGTAATCGTTATTGGGAATCACTATCTCGATCTCTTCCGGCTCCAGTCTTTCCTTCGCTATCGCTCTTTTCACTTCCCTGGCAACAAAGTCGACCTCTCCGTACAGATCGTTGCACTCGACGATTTCCGCGCTTTCACACCCTGCGTCGTTCAATTCTTCCCGATCCGAAAACAGGATCTCCTTTACCTTCGTAAGTGAGCCGCTTTCGCTTAGATCCACATCGATCGTCTCGAAGTCAGAGCCCTCGAAGAGATCGGAAACGGTCTGACTCTCCCTGAACAGATTCCTTCTATCACCGTCTTCAGGGCATGAGAGATAGACCTCGTCGAAAAAACGCGTAATATTGCTCATAAAAGCCCTGGTTGCCGGGCTTAAATCGTAGAAGCCGTCTATGAATAGGGTCTTTCCGAAATCGCCTTTTTCGAGAATTGCTTGCTCTGCGGCCAGTCTCAGTGCATCGTAGGAATCGTAAAGCTTCCTCTCTTCGAAGTGTTTTTGAAGCTCTCCATAAACTTCCTTCAGAACCTTTGGAACGGCGTCTTCCTTACCGAAAGCCATCTCGAAATTACCGAGATTCTCCTTCAAGACGACGATCGCCTCATGAAAGTAAGCCGTAGCCTTTTCTGACGGATAGTAATTCTTGATCTTTTCGAAGGCCTTCGCGATCTCTATTCGTTCGCCTCTTTCGGGAACAGCCGTGCGATCCGGGAACATCTCCCTCGCGATCTTCAGAGCCAGAGATCTATCCGTAAGGAACTGCCCGGCGGCAATCGAAAGCCCTCTCTTCAACATGGCATCTTCTATAGTTCGCAGAAAGAATGAAGAGGGTCCGACGAAGAGAAACGAGAAGGGATCCTCGCTGTAGTTTTCCTGGAGTTTCCGCAGCAAGTAATCGCTTCTTCTTCTGCCTTCTTTTCCACAGACAAGAATACCTTTCAAGAACTGCCCCCAAATAAAAATCTCAACTTTACTACCATTGTACAGTTTTCAGTTACGTAAACAAAGCGTTTCTCACTCCTGATATAATTAAATAAATTGGCTTGCCGTTACCTTTGTAAACATCATTAGCCGATGCTATACACTCCAGAGAAACTCGCTTCGAAGAAAACATACCCGACCTGGAGCAATGTTGTTGCCTTTGTCTTTCAGGCAGGCCTTACTTCCGGCAATGGTTCCGGGTTGAACTCCAGACTATCGTTTTCTAATCATATAGACCTACAATTCTCGATGCACGTACTAATATGTCAGACTGACGCCGACGCGCATCCTGGACTTGAATACACTTCAGGCCAATGGTCTGGTTTGTTTCGGCCTTCTGGAGTTTCCGATTGCAGGAAAAGTGAATCGCAGGGGAAGACGTTCAGGAGAAGGGAGTGGAGTCAAGGTTAATAGAGTCATTGTAAGCGTTCCTAATCTGCACAACAAAAATAGAAGGAGGCCCGGCATGGATCTTGAGAATTTTGCGAGAGATTACATTTATTTGCTGTTCAAATTGAGAGAGCATGACCGAAGCCTTTCGGAAAGGGCTATCGAGTACTTCTGGACAAATATGCTGCTGAGAAAACAGTCGTACCGCGACAATTTCACTGATCTCTTCGAAGAGTTCGCTCTTTTCGGCAAGAGCGGCATCGAAAGGGCAGTGCTGATAGAGAAGGCGTTGAAAGAGATGATCAGCAGGTATCCGAGGTACAGATTCATCGAGTACGAGGGAAAGTACGTATGGATCTTTAGAGAAGGTCCGGAACTGCTTCAAGAGGCATGCACTTACGCTGACTCGTTCGTGGATCGACTGGCGATGGTAGATATCTTCAACAAAAGCGGCTCTCTTTACGAGGCCTTGCTCTCGGTATCCATGGAATCCGATTTGCTGGAAGGAGATTCGGCGGCACCCCCGCAGGTAATCGATTCGATGGTCGAATTGCTGGATGTCCGTCATGGGATGAGCATCTACGATCCTGCGATCGGGTTCGGAAGGATCCTTTACGGCATCTTCAAGAACAACCCCCGAGAGGAGCTCGAATACGCGGGCCTCGAGGCAGATCCGTATAAGCACAGGATCGGAAAGATCGCTTTGATTCTTCTCGGGCTGAACGCGGTGAATCTTAAGCAAGGAGATCCGCTAATCAGGCCTAAAGACGATTCGCTCCTGTCGAATTCACAATACGACAGGGTGATAATCGAACCGCCGTCCAGCGAGAGGATTCTCTCTTATAGAATCAAGACCGGATATTTGACAAGAGACAACCTGGAGGTATCCAAAGTTCCGGGAAGTCAGTGGAGCTACATTCGACGCGGCATCGAATGTCTCAAGCCAACAGGAAAAATGGTAAGCCTCATAGAGACTCGAGAACTGGGAAAGCCGGCGCAAGAGATAATCGACAACGACTGGCTGGAGGCAGTGATAGAGCTTCCGGTGGGCAGGGGCAATCTCCTTCGAAGAGAGACGAGCATTCTCGTAATAAACAAATCCAAGCCCGATCAGAGAAAGGGAAAAGTGCTGCTGGTGCCCGAATCGGAGAGGCGGATCGACTGGTTCGATATACGGAACCCCATCGAATGGCCGTCGAAAATCACAAAGCAGTACAGAGAATGGCTATCGGAACCGAATCGAACAGGCATAGTCTCGATTCAGACTATAGCGGCAAACGGGTACACGCTGAAACCGCGTGATTATGCGATATCTGCGGGTTTGTCCGGGAGAAAGGATGTAAGCTATGAAGAGCTGATCAATGCCCCGATGATCGAACTCAAAGAAATCGGCGAGTTCATAGTCGGCAGAAGCCATGGATGGATCGATTATGACCGTGAGGGCAGAACGGTCTCGAAGACTCCGCTTCATGGCCATGAAATATCAGATAGAATTTATCTTCTGGACAGAGTGGCGACAGATGCGCAAGGCTTAATAGACTTGAGCCGCTCGACCAGGCATAGCGGGAGTCTGGTGGAAGTCGAAGAATCCAGTGCCCTGAGAAAGTCTGACATTGTAATCTGCGTTGAACCTGGGTCCTGCGGAGTAGGCATTGTGGGAGATATCGCTGACGATCAGGTGGTGATGCTTCCGGGAGACTGTATTGCGCTGAGAGTAAGGGAAGAGTACGATCCCTTTGAAGTGCTCAGGATTCTGCGAAGCGATTATGGAAAGCACTCTATTCATAAGGCAAAGATAGGCATTTTCTTCAGCGGCGGGAGACTCACTGCACTGGAAGAGATAAGGATACCGGATATCGTCAGTAAGAAGTGAAGAATTGGTGGACACTCTAGTTGGAAGTTCCCGCTTACACTTGGGGTAGAGTCGATCGGCCCCACATCCACAGCTCCAGTACTGTGAGACTGTTCGAATTCCACGAGGGGACGCTCTCTCCAAGAAGAGAGACGAGTTATGCCGGTCATCCGCGGCAATTAAGCAAACATATCGTAATGAATATACGATAATTATAGATATAATGTCGTAACTTACTAGTATTGACGTTGCTGTATAATTAACTTGTGTTGACTAGACAATCCGTACCGACAAGATGTGAATCCATTCCGCTTCTTGATTACCGTTTAATCGAGATCTCCAACTGTTGGTCATACCCTATCGAAATCAAATACGTGTATAGAATGTAGAAACCACAGACATCATGTATTTTTGAGTCGACTCTCAGAGTTCAAATCCCACACGAACATTTCCGTTCGCCGTTCTATCCAACCGGTGCTGTCTTTCTTGTAGCTTATTGAGCATCGGATATTCCGAACAACAATTTCACTCAGCTCCGCAAAATATCTACCCATAAGACATTCTCTCGTTTCCGATCCAGTGACAATCCCATTGTGCGGTTGTAGTGAGGGCAGAAAATACAATCGCCCGGTAATCCGGGTAGCGATTTCGATCGCGAAAAAATCATAAGGAGGAGTGGTTAGTTTGATGACGGAAATACCGTCAATGGAAATGCCGGAATGGATCAGAAACCCCGGGGAGTTCGACATAAGGAATATACTTCAGGACTCTCTCTGCTACTTGGCAAGCGGCCTTCACGGTCATTTTGTCAAGTGCTACATGGGAAATGCTTACAGCTTCGTGTACATCGACTACTACATAAGCCGCGAAGATCTGATGCAGGATATGGCCGAATACGGCTTCACAGGTTACAGGCCTATCTTGCATGAAACGATAGACCCGTACAGACTCCATCCCGGTGGATGGGACGCGCTGATTTGGTATTACCGCGACGACGATCCGCGGAGAGAGGGGAGGTTCGATCACTTCCGTGAAGACCGCGAGAGAGCTTACTTCGCAGGACATCGAGAGATTCTGAATACTTCGTGGAAGAAGGTTCTACCGGCCGAAGGAGATGGAAACCCTAACTCGTGGCTTAGAATCCAGAAAGAGCCCTTCGCCGAATGGTTCATCTTAGAGAGGACCGAAGAGTACGACGAGACGCACAACCCGAAACGCTTTTCCTTCTTCTTTCTCAACACCGAGGCTGTTGCTGCCTACCAGGCCCTGTACCTAGAAAACCGGATCGCTCCAAAAATCATCGTAATCCCGCAATACGGCTTCGGCATGAACTGGACGGAGTTCGGCGTCAGAGAGAGCATACTCGGCAGGTCTATCTTCTATCCAGATCATCCCCTACCGGAGTACATCGTGGGCATGTCCGGTTTTACGAACCCCTGGCCCGAATACACGCACAGGGTAAAGAAGTACTTCAACGGGTTTAACTTCTGCGTCACTATCTGGAAATTCTCGGGAGACCCCGCAAGGCTCAACCCACCTGTCATTGAGCGGAGTGGGGTAAAGCAATTAATCAAGAATAAAGAAAATGTAGATATCAATCTGCCGGTCATTGAGCAGAGAGAGCCCGCCCTTCACAGGTCCCCGGAAAACGAACTCGTCTTTGTCGAGAAGGGCGAGTTCGAGATGAGCGAGGTATGGGAGGGAGAAAACGGAAAAGAGCGGAAGACCCTCTATGTGATACTTAGCTATGATTTCTATATCGGCAAGTACCCCGTCACGTGTCAGGAGTACTCGAGGTTCTGCAGGGAAACGGGCACAGAAGAATTCATAGATAGATACTTCCCGAATGTCAGAAAGCCGGCCGTGCGTGTGAACTGGTTCGAAGCCATCGCTTACTGCAACTGGTTGAGCGAAAAGGAAGGCCTGCCCCCGGCGTACGATGAATTGGGAAAACTGCTTGATTGCGACGGCTCATACACGAGCGACTTAAGAAGAGTTGCCGGCTACAGGTTGCCGACCGAGGCAGAATGGGAATACGCGGCCAGGGGAGGCCAAAAGAGCAAAGGATACGTCTTCGCCGGGAGTAACGACGTCGATGAGGTCGCCTGGTATATCGGAAACTCAACCGACAGAACTCGAGAGGTCGGGTTGAAGAGCCCGAACGAACTCGGGCTTTACGATATGTCCGGCAACGTCTGGGAACTGTGCAGCGACAACAGCGACAGATACTCGGAGGGACTGGAGATAAACCCGTATGGGGAAACAGATCAATGGAAGGTTCTTCGTGGCGGAAGCGCAGTTGACCATCCTTTAACAGTGGCAGTTTCGTTCCGTAACATTGGTGTAGTAACTGCAGACTCGATGATCGGCTTCCGAATTGCGAAGACAGTGCCGGTCGACGAGGGTGAGCAATGATGGGCCTTCCAGGTAGCGTGCAGAACTTCATGTATCTTCTTTCCAAACTCGGTCAGCGGAACCGGCTGCTTTCGGAAAAGGCGATAGAGTATTTCTGGACCTCGATGCTGCTCAAGAGACTCTCGCAGAACGTCAAATTCAGTGACGTATTCTGGAGGTACGTTTTCTTCGGAAAGAGCGGACAGGAGAGGGCCGATCTCATGGAGAGCGCAATATCCGAACTCATCGTCGAGCATCCCGAATTTTCCTTCATGGACTTCAAGGGAGAAATGAGCGCGGCCTTCAAAGAAGACTCGCCGCTCTTCCACAGAACCTGCGCTTTTGCCGACGGCATGATCGACGAACTCTCAGTAAGGGACATAGATCTGTTGACAGATCCCCTGTATAGGGGCATGTTCACCATTGCGATCGATTCCAATCTTCTCTATTCGGACATGATAGTTCCGATGGAAATCCTCGAGATGATGGTCGATCTGCTCGAGATCGAACCCGGAATGACAGTTTACGACCCCGCTTTCGGTTATGGACGGGCCTTCTACACGATCTTCAAGAGAGAAGGCTTCGATTACACTTCCTTCGCCGGTCTTGAAATCGACCCGAGAAAATGGCGGCTCACAAGGATTATCCTTTCTCTTTTCGGGATCGACGTCTCTATGCTCGTAAGGGGTGATTCGCTCATGAAGCCGTCGAAAGAGACTCTCTATGTGGAAGAAGGCTACGACAGGGTGATTATCGAGCCTCCTACAGGCGAGCGAATGGTTTTGCAGGAGATTAAGACAGACTTCTTTCTCAGAAACATTCTAGATATCTCATCCGGTCTCATCAGCCAGTGGGATTTCATAACCCACGGAATGCGCTCGATGAAGGATGACGGGAAGCTCGTGACGCTGATCACGAGAGGAGCACTGGGAGAAGGAAACAAGGAAATCATAGACAACGACTGGCTTGAAGCCGTAGTACAACTACCCCTTGGAGCCGTTCACGGCGGAAACGACGACTGCTGCTTGATGGTCCTCAACAAGGCAAAGCCCGCCATCAGGAAAGGGCAGGTCTTCATGGCGGTGTCCAGGAGCGACGGCAGAGAGCCCTTCTGCTTCGAAGTGAGAGAGGAGAATCTTCTGCTGGATTCAGTCATGAGAAACTTCAAGGACTGGAAAGGCGAAAGCGGAGTATGCGCGCTACTCCCTATTAGTACGATAAAGCAGAGCGGCTATTCTCTGGTTCCGGCCGACTACCCGATAATACCTGTAGAGATAGACCAGTTGCCCGAGGATTACGAGACGTTTCTCACTTCCCCGACAGTCGATCTGGGTTCCATCGGTGAGTTCTTTGAATCCAACCGTTTGCGCAATTCTTGGAGAGCCGACCTGCTTGAAGATAATGAAGCCGATGGAAAAAAGTACGACGGCAAGGTCTACAAATACCCTCGTCTGGAGGTCGATGACAACGGCATCGTACAGTTTAGTTCTCTCGAGGAGTATACGGGAGATCTCCCAAAGGCAACCGAGAAAGCGCTTCTACGAAAGAACGACATCATATTCAACAAAAGAAACGACATATCTACCGTGGGGCTGGTAGCCGAGATTCCTTCAGACGCTTCGATACTGCCCTCAGGCAATCTCATAGTCTTCAGAGTCACTGGCGAATACGATCCTATTAAGGTCTTCAACATTCTCAGGGGCGACTACGGTCAGTTTCTCATAAGAGAAGCCACAAAGCACCTTTTCATGGAGTTTCTACCCCTGCGCATAATACAGGCCCTGAGGCTCCCGGTCGAGGCAATCAGGACACAAAGATCTGGTGAGAGCGGATCTCCGAACAAAGACATTTCGACCGGCGAAGTGAGTGATTCCGATGTTTGAAGAGGTGACGAAGGCCGAAATGCCCGACTGGATAAAGAACCCGGTGAAATTCGTCATTCATGACGTATTGAAAGACTCCCTATACTATCCGGCCTGCGGCTATGACGGACACCCCGTCGAGTACTTTCTGGGAAATGTCTACAGCTTCGTATATGTAGACTACTCCATAAGCAGGGAGAACTTGCTCGAAGAGGTCGCCAACAATGGGTTCAGGGGGTACAGAGTCCTCCGTCAGCTTTCCTTGAGCGAAGGCCAGCTCGCGCCGAACGGCTGGAGGATCAGGGTCGCCCCGGGCCGTGCGGAATTCCACCGGCCCGACCATTATTCGGATGTGTTCAAGAGGCCCTTCGCCGAATGGTTCATCTTCGAGAGGACCGAGGAGTACGGTGAAGACCATAATCCTTCCAGGTTCTCGCTGCTGTTCATATGTGCGGACGGTGCCGCAGCTTATCAGGCGCTTTATTTGGAAAACAGAATGGCCCCTAAGATTCTGGCCATAATCCAGCCGGGGGAAGCCTTCGGCTGCAACTGGACAAACTTCACGAACAGAGGTCAGATACTCGCGCGGTCAGTCTTCTACAAGGACAACCCTCTTCCCGAATATGTCATAAACGGAGGCATAGGCCGCAGCGAGTTCTACAGAGTCCCTATCTGGCCGGAATACATGGAGTTTGTCAAGAAATTCAACATAGGTGCTAAGTACTTCAGGATATGGAAGAGATCGGTAAGAGATGTGCGAGATCGATATGATTCTCGTGACATTGAATGAAAAGTGAGATATTCGTTGGCATGGAGTACTATGCTTCTTAGCTAAAGGCATAGAAAGCAGGAATTAGAATCTGAGTTTTTTTGGCCTTCAAGTTGCAAGTATAAGAACCGCGCTACGCCTAAAAGCAAGGACCCGCTGATCGCTGATGAAGACAACGTTGTCCGTCAACGGTCCCCCGTCCCCGCCGAGAAGACCGGTTCTTCGTTCCGACGCTACGCGTCCAGGTTGTTCGTTCTTGGAACCAGATCCCGGATCAAGTCCGGGATGACAACTAACGGTTAATTCCGAAAACACGAAAAGGCTAGATTCCGTCATTCCGACAAAGCTCCTGGTCGGAATCTTGATACTATTGCTCACGGTTCTCACCGGCGAACAATGCAATGTTAAACTTCGAACCAGCATAACCTTGTCCTTTCGAAACTGCAACCACGGAATCCCTCCAACCACGTACCACGAACAACAGCGCCTCTGCAAAAACTGAGTCTGTCAATGATTTTCTCCAGAAGAAGTACTTCCGGGGGCAGAAGTTACTTCCGATATCGGAAGTAGTTCCCAATCCTTAGTGCTTCGGAATTCCGTTTCTTTCCATTTCGTTAATGCTCGGTCCTGTAAATCCGTATGATGTGGAGAGCTGTTTCATGCTGCTGGCATGAAAGAGCGACAATCCATCATTCTGAGCTTGTTTCCGCATCTCGTTCTTTATAGATAAACAAAGATGGCTTTCATGTGAACCATAGCGGAATAATCTCGCAGATTTATTTAATTCCATGGCGTTGCCTCCTATCCTGTTTCTGCTTTCGATTTCTCAACGATCTCCTGAAGTATTCGCAGCAGTGAAAATGGAGTCTGACCCTATTTATAAGAGCAAAGACTATTGAAACGATGTCGAAAAGCCAGGACCATCTCACAATGAAATACTGTCGGCATCTATACAAGCAGTTTGCTACGAATTCTCAGTTTTTCACGAAGAGCCATTTGCTGAAAACGACTTCAGTCTTGAATCAATTCCGCGGGAATCAATTTCCAACGATCGAGTGCTTTTCTTTCATGCACTACGCGAAATCCTTTACCATGTTAGAAGCAAATGAGTTTTAGATTTACAATGGCAACCATTCGTAATTGGGCACTGAATGTAATACGATTACTCAACCAAGAAACAAACTGCCAATTTGAAATACGAGAGTAGCCACAATGAATGCAAATACAGTTGTATAAATAGCGGTGAAAAGGGCCCATTTGACTCCAGCTTCCTTCCAGATTGCACCAAATACCGCTACGCATGGCATGTATAGCAATGTGAAAAGCATGAAGGCATACGCCGAGAGTGGTGTGAAATACTCCTTCAAGGTCAGTTCGAGGTTCCCTTCTCCTATTAGCGTCTGATAAGTCCCAACCACAACTTCCTTTGCGAGACCTCCCATTAAAACTGCGACCCCGCTCTCCCAGTTATCAATTCCCATCGGCTTCATGAGGGGAGCAACAGCCGAACCAATAACGCCTGCATAGCTTTCTCTGGAACCATACTCCACTCCAGCCGGGAAGGTTGCCAGAGCCCAAATCACCAAGACAACTATGAAAATAATTGTACCGGCTCTCTTGAGAAACATCAGGCTCTTGCTTCCCGCAAATCTCAGAGTCTCTTTTACCCTTGGCGGCCTGTACGGTGGAAGCTCAAGCACAAACGGAGAGCTTTCCCCCTTAAGGATCGTACTTTTGAACAACCTCGCCATTCCAATGGCGGCTACTATTCCGATCACATAGATACTGAAGACAATGGTACTTTGATGTTTTGAGAAAAATATGGCGGTGAAGGTAAGATAGATCGGCAGTCTCGCGCTGCATGACATGAAAGGCGAAACAAGAATAGTGATCAGCCGATCCTTTCTCGATTCAAGGGTTCTTGTAGCCATAATTGCAGGAACTGTGCATCCAAATCCAATTATCATAGGTATGAAAGATTTGCCGTGCAGCCCAATCTTGTGCATCAGCCTGTCCATGACAAATGCAGCCCTGGACATGTATCCTGACGATTCTAGAACCCCGATCATGAGAAACAAGAAGAAGATGTTAGGAACGAAGACCATTACGCTTCCCACACCTCCGATAATCCCGTCCGAAACAAGAGAGACCAATATTTCCGGCACGTTTCCGGCAAGCAGAGAAGTTGCAGATTCAGATAGCCATTCGAAGCCGATTTCTATCTGTTCGAGAAAGAAGTTCCCGACAGTAAAGGTTACCTGAAAGGTGAGCCACATCAGAAAGAAGAAGATTGGAATTCCGAGCCATCTGTTGGTGAGTATTCTGTCAAGTCTATCTGTGAAATCGGCGCGAACAGTGTTTTTTTTCACACAGTCTGTTTCTATCTCCTGAATGAATCTGTACCTTTCTTGGGCGATCGCTACAGAAGCTTCTCCAACACTCTTTTCGAGGTCTGAAACGATTTGATCGACTGCGCCCTTTATGCCGCTTGAAGCTCTTTCAAGAACCAATTTGTACTCGGGGTCCCTTTCAATGAGTTTTATGGATAACCATCTGGGGTCTAGCTCATTGCAAATATCTGAATGCGATACCAGTGACTCTATCTTCCTGATTGCCTCTTCTATTCTCTGGTCGTTAAACTTCCTCTCTGTTTTGGACGAGATCTTTCCCCTATAATCGACAATCTTTTCTTTCAAATCCTTAATACCAGTATGTTTCAGCGCGGAAATCATAACGACCGGCACTCCCAATTTTCTGGCCATGCCTTTCGTGTCAATTGAAATGTTCTTAGCCTCCAACTCGTCCTGCATATTCAGAACCACAATGATGTTTAGACCCATTTCAATGAGTTCGAGGGTCAGATAGAGGTTTCTTTGGAGGTTCGTGCTGTCGATTATCGACAAGACCAGATCGGGCTTGCTGGTCACCAGATAGTCACGGGAGATTCTTTCATCTAATGAAAAGGCATTCAAGCCGTATATCCCCGGTAAATCGACTACTTTCGCCTTTATTCCGGCGAATGAAAATACTCCTTCCTTCTTCTCTATCGTAACTCCAGGCCAATTTCCAATCTTTTGGTGCATCCCTGTCAGAGCATTGAACACCGCTGTCTTCCCCACATTGGGATTACCAGCCAGTGCGATTTCTATAACGTCTTCTTCTACCGAAGCGCCCTTTAACGGCATTGTTCTCCTCCCCTCCATCTACAAAGCGGATTCTTTCGTCTATAGGTTCCACTACTATCCTGCTTGCAAGAGAGTTGCTCAGACCCATCCGAGATTCCCCAATTAGAAGAATCAACATCCCCTCCGCTGAGCCCCTCATAACTTCAACAACGGCGCTTTCAATAAGGCCAATGCTTCGCAGTTTGGATTTCTGCGTTTCGCATCCTGAAAGATCTACTATTCTGCAGCGGCCCCATCGAACATTGTTGAGAAAGAATCTCTCAGATCCTTTCGACGACAATGGCCCTCGCCTCCTCTTTACGAAGACTAAGTCTGTATCCCCGCACCTTTATCTCGATAGGATCTCCCAAAGGAGCGATAGCCTCAAGCGAAATCTCTGTTCCCGGAAGCACTCCCATGCTTAACAGACGTCTCTTCAGCTCAGGATCACCCCTGACGGCCTCTACCCTGTAGACATTTCCGCTTTTTTGCCTATCGAGAGTTACTTGTGACTCCTTCTCATAATCGTCAACGTAAGTCTGCATCTTTTTTAGAAGATCAGGGTTTTCAGCGAAAAACCTCGTTACGGCCTCCATTTTCGTCAGCAATTCCTGATTCAGATGATGCTCGAGACCGTGTGCAAGCTCATCCGCTTTGCTACCCTCGATATACAGAACTGCTTCGAGAAAGGTCTTGACAGAGTTGTGTTTCTCGAACAATAGACTGGCCTGCATAAGTCCCGCCTGAGTAAGTTTGATGTAACTGTACTTTTCGTAGTCGACGAGTCCGTTTTCGCTCAGCTTCTTCAAAGCAGAAATCACAGAGGAAGTTTTCACGCCGAGGATCTCAACGACATCTTTCACACGTGCAAAGTCCTTCTCGATCTGTATCTGATACACAGATTTCAGGTAATCCTCAAGGCTCTCTGAAATAGGCACTCTGAAACCACTCCTTCCATATGAAGATAAGATAGATATATCTACTAATAGTATATTGATGTACCTTATCTTTGTCAAGACTCCTCTAATGCATTTTCAAGAGCTTGGAGTATCCGGCTAGTCTTGTGATTTTTCATCCGAAACAAAGCTTGAGGAAATACCGTGAAGAAAGAAGTGAAAGGAAGCGTTTCTATCCGGTAAGAGAAACGATTTTGATGATGGAAGAATGCAGAGCACATAAACTCCCTGATCCAATATTCAGGGAAGAATCAGGGGGCTTTTCGGTAAGTTTCTTCAACACATCCTACAAAAGTGAACTGCAGATACCGGGGCTTACGCCAAGGCAGCAACAGATAGTAGAGTTTGTCATGAAAAACGGAAGCATTACCAATGAACAGTGAAGAGAACTCACAAAAGTCTCAAAAGCAACTGCGACAAGAGACCTTGCTGATCTTGTTGAAAAGCGCGTTCTTGATCAGAAAGGAAAGAGCAAAAAAAACCGAATATTACACTCTGGTGAGCCATAATGAGTCATAGGTGAGCCATAACTTTTGAATCTCTGATAAGGGGCATGGTAAATAGGGCCTCCATTTTTTGGCGAGAAGAGGGAAAAAGCCGTCCTTGGTTGTCCCGGAGCATGGACCCATCCTTCGAAAGAGCGGAAAGAACCGTTCAGCATCCTCCGAAAAGAGCCTTCTCTAATGGTCTTACCCATCACCCATAACTCACAACGCACTACCCATGAGCCCGACGCTGCGCGTACAGGGTATTGGGTCGTAAAAGAGTGTTGATCGATCGTATTCAGCTCTAGATACGGAGTTTAAGTCCTCCCTTCCCATCATGCCGAACACACTTAATACGTTATTCTGAGTTTGACTCAGAATCTGCTTTCTCAACAGTAAGGAACGCGATTGCTTAATTTCGCTTTTCTGTCCTTTGAAACACTCTCACAGACTTTTATCTTCGATTTCTCGTTTAGTGTGAAAATGGAGGCTGACCCTGTTTATAACTTCTCTTCGCCAAAGCATAAATAGGAGTCTGACCCTTTTAATTTCAACCGGCATTGCGACACGGATCTGGGCCGTGCTTGCCCAGCCTCGCGTCCACCGATGTTTCTCGGCGCCTTGGGTCTTATTTCAGCAGTGACTGGCTTTTCACTTGCCTTCTCGCGAGCTCAGCGAACATCTCGACAATGCTCTTTCTCGCTTGATGTTATCCAAGGACAGGGCCATGATCCTGGACGAGTCACGAAGGACGGTTCTCCACAAAGATCGGCGGGTCCTTGATTTTGAAGCGTACAGCTGTTCTTAGATGATAGATCCCGTACAGAAGCATCACGGGATGACACTGAACAGAGGCCCCAAACAGGCGCATATTGGAGCAAGCTTTTCAGGGCAGGCTTACTGGTGATAAAGTAAGGAGTCGGTACGAGTGACATGGGATGATAGCCTTCTCTTGCATCACGTCATTCTGAGATGATCCTGCTCAGAATCTCGCTCTTCTCGCGAGTGAGCTAACTCTCGATAATGCTCTTTCTCAACGATTGATCTTATCTTATCGGTCTTCCCGAAGGACGGTGGACCGTCGACGTACAACGTTGTTTTCATGTGAACCATGTTGGCATATTCTCTCTGCATGGGGGTGTCCCCGTGGGCGGAGCAGGAAAAAGGCTCCGCTTAACCTTTCTTTTCTATCCTTATGAATATCCTCACAGGCTTCTTGCCTTCGATTTCTCGTTCAGTGTGAAAAATGGAGTCTGACTCTATTTATTTTGTGACCCTATTTATTTTGCTCTTCTCTAAGATGATACTGAACATGCCGGAGATTAACCATCTTTACAAAGAACGAGAATCTGTGTAAGAGACTCATAGAGGAACTCTTAACTGGAACACAGCAGAGCTGGTTGTCGCAGCATGATTAACAACTTTGATCTACAAACTCCGATCTTCAAAAAGATGTAGAACATAAGGACATTGGAATAGTCCAGCCGGGAAGCTTCTCTTCCCGGCCGGATATTGCTGATCTTGAACTAGACACTTTAAGAGCAACAAATCCATTCCTGCAGCTTGTGATCTAGTTTAGTGAATTATGATACTGCCGCCAGTTGTTATGGTTAGCAGTGTATCCTTTGTCTAATCAGATTGTGGACCTGGTTGTTATGACGTCTCATTACTCTGTAGGAAAGCATCCAGGTTCTAATTCATCTAGAAACACTCGATTTCAGACCCAGCTCGACACATTATGAGTCAGTAGTCTAGGAACATCTCCGGTAACCATGGTCTTTCAAAGTACTTCTCGTACAACTCTTCATACTTGCCGCTAAACTTCGTCCACCTCAAGAACCAGTTGAACCACTCGACAAGCTCATCGGTTTCAGGCCCTTTCGCAAACACGAATCCCCAGGGATCGGGCATTATGCTCCCCTCAAGGATTCTAAATTCGCTATCCGGCAGCGACCTTGCTTTGCAGATAATCTCCAGCATTATGTCATCCCTTACAAAGGCGTCTACTAAACCATTTTGAAGATTCTCAATCATGACATTCAGCGAGCCTGTCACTAAAACCTCTCTGCCAAACACATCCTCAAAAGCCTCTTTCTCGTACAATGTAGGTGAGGGAACCGCAACTCTTACGCTTGGATTGGCCAGATCGTTTACATGAGTCAATTCGGAATCGACTCTTACAAGGGCGGTGACTCGCATGACAATATATGGTTCCGAAAAGCGTAAAGAACCCATCATAGGGAATTTTATCGAAAACGGAACTGCTACCATATCGGCCTTACCAATGGACAAATAATAAGGCATCTGATCCAACCCAACATTAGAAAAATCCCATTCAATATCCACTCCCAGTTTTTCTGCTGCAAGGTAAAGAAGATCAGGTATAAGACCCGAAGGATTGCCGTCTTGATCAATGAACTTCAGAAGGGGATTTTGTCCAGAACCACAAAGAATAGTAATTTTACCGCTCTCTAGTATTTGCTCAAGAGTAGATGTCGCAAAAACCGTTCCGAAGACAAGAGCAGCTGCAATGAGTAACAAAATCACCTTTTTCATACCAATCGCCTCCCTCTTTGTTTTGTGAGAGCGACACGGGTAGTCTCATTTGACAGTCACATCGCGAGAATCATATTCTCAAGTGTTTGATCATTCGGTCATCAAACAGGATACGACTTATCGACAGAGATCATCCCTCAGGGTGCGAATAGTATCTAGATGATAGAAAATGGAGTCCTACAATTCGAGTTTGAGAAGTTAAAGGCACAAGAAGTTCAATTGATTACGCCAGCCCTTACACTCCATACTTCAAAACAGTAAAGACACGTAGTTTTACGACTGACTTCACAGGAGTAATAGACTTACGCTGAGCACTTTCGAGCAAACCAGCCGGGAAGAGAACCTTCCCGGCCGGATATTGCTTACTCCTTCCAGATACCCCAGGCTTTCCAGAGTTCATCCGCTGCCGCCGAAGGAACGGGATTTGGAAAGTGCACGTTGCCCTGATATGCATATAGGAGATTTGGCGAATGTATGTAAATGATAGGCTGGTATTGAGCAAATAGCATCTGGAACTCTTCGAACAGTTCATATCTCTCATCCTCTGTTACGGATGTCTGGAGCACAAAGATCTCGTGAATCCTCTTTTCCCATTCCGGGAGGAAGTACATCTCTTCGGTTATGTAGTCACGATATCCAGGAGGATAGTTCCAGAAGTGACTCGGTCCATCGATACGAAAGCTTCCAGTACTAAGTTCAGGATCAAGCGTATAGTTGAAGAACCCTGACAGGAAGGAATCGTATAGAGGCTCTTTCATAAGCGGAACTCCTGCCAGGCGAACCAAATTGATAGTGATTCCTAGCTCCTTTGCATCAGAAGCGATCATGTTCCCAAGGGTTACGAACAATGGCGAGACCTCAAGGTTAAATTCTACGGCATTTCCGATCTCGTCGATCAGCTTCCCTTCAGAGTTCCAGCTGAACCCTCCCAGCTCAAACTCGCTTTTCGCCTTTTCCACAGAATAGAAAAACGGATTTTCCTCAACTTTTTGCGAAAAATATGGACTCTCTACGTTCAGCGGCGAATACAGGGGTTTTGAATTGCCCCCGTAAGTTGTATCAATTATCTTCTCCCGGTCTATCAAATAGGCAAAGGCACGCCTAAAGTGATCGTTCCTGAACCACTCTCTTTTTATCGGGTCAGGCGCATTGAAATTCAGAAGAAGGACCTGCACGTAGTCTCTTGAACCCCCCTGCCCCGCAACCCAGTTATGGTACTTTTGACTTAAGAGAGTCTTCAACTGACTTGTAGACGGAGTGAAGAAGTCCAGCTCGCCGGTCTGAAATGCCCACATCGCATTGCTTCCGCTCATTATGTGGATTACCGCACTGTCCAGATATGGGAGTCTCACACCTTGCGAGTCGAACTTCCAGTAATTTGGATTCTTGTTCAAGACTACTTTCACTCCCGGAACATACTCTGAAGGAATGAACGGTCCTATTCCTACTATCTGATCAACTTCGTCCAGAGACCATATATCATTAACCGTTCCAGCTGCGATTGCAGGCTCAAAGATATGTTTCGGTAGTATCAACAGGCTTGCTGCAGCTTTTATGCCTAAGGTATTTGGTACAGTCCAGGCGAGAGATATCACCGAATCATCGATCAAATCAACGGTTGGGAGGTTGCCTTCAGCATCAAGAAAATTTGGATTGCCACGCTCCACAACCAGACTGAAGAGCCAGTACACGGCATCGGCTGTGAATGGTTCGCCGTCTGACCATAAGATTCCCTTTCTTATTTTGAAGAATACGGTCAGACCATCTTCGGAGAGCCACCAATCCGAGGCTAATTCAGGAATCGTGAGACTCATGTTGGTATCGAAGCCGAGCAAGGAAGAAGAGAACAATCTGATTACCTTATTCGAATAAATGTCAGATGCAATGAAAGGATTGAAAGTCGCAGGATCTAGATTCATTGTGATGTTCAAAGTCCCGCCGGGTTTTCCGTCGAAGTCCTCGATAACGTATTCCGGAGTTGAGAATGCAAGAGCAAACAACAAAAACACTGCAATTACCAATGCCAGTTTCTTCATCTTTTCGCCCCCTTTTATTTTGTGAGAGCGACACGGGTAGTCTCATTTGACAGTCACATCGCGAGAATCATATTCTCAAGTGTTTGATCATTCGGTCATCAAACAGGATACGACTTATCGACAGAGATCATCCCTCAGGGTGTGAATAGTATCTAGATGATAGAAAATGGAGTCCTACAATTCGAGTTTGAGAAGTTAAAGGCACAAGAAGTTCAATTGATTACGCCAGCCCTTACACTCCATACTTCAAAACAGTGAAGACACGTAGTTTTACGACTGACTTTATAAAGGTAATAAGATACCTGCGTTTCATTACCAATTGAGATTATAGTCTTAATTGGAGATAATCCGTATATTCATAACTAGTCGATCTAAATGAAGGATGTAAAAGTTAACGGCTGTATAAGTTTCTCTATTATTTACTGAAATCAATTGACTGATCCGAACGTTACCAAAGTCAAAGCAGTCTCTTTTGGATAAAATACCTTTGTGCATTTAATAGAGCTTGAGATAGCAAGATCATCCACAACTTATATCTCGCGATCTCTCCTAACGAATCACATTACTTAAGACCCAGTTCTATCCGGTAGACCTATGATATTCGATTTTCTAAAAGAGCTGTCGGCTAAAATCCTTTGCGAATTCACTGATCACTACTTGGGCAGACATGAAAAACCGGTATTCAAATCAATCGGAATAATGACTTTTTTGCAGAAGACTTTTCTCTGAAGTGCAACTAAATGTCACTTAGACCAGCTTTCTAGAGCTGGCTGGCATGGAGCGTCTTCCAAAGCAAAAGCGTGCGTTCGCCCGCTCTTTGCTTAAAAAACATTGCGTCCTAGAAGGTCGGAACGATCTAGCCTTCGAGTTTCTCCAGAATGAATTCCCTGACTTCGTCTCTTGTCATTATCCCCGCCAGACTCTCAAGCCATTCACTGTCAAGGTCTTGTTCACGCACGACAATGAAATTGGCGTACGACCAATCCTTTCCCTCAACGAAAGTGGCGTCCTTCTTAGAGTTCAATCTTATCGAGAGCGCTTAATTAGTGTTAATGACAGCCCGGCGACTGTTGTGTCTTCCTTAGCTCCAGAAGCTGAAGAGCCTTAATCGTCTTTTCTAGCAGTATCTGGTCACAACCCAGTTCAACTCGTTTAGCCTCAAGATACTCCCTGGTCAAACAACTATCGGAGATCATCCAATGCCTCCCTGAAACCTGTCAGCTTCTTTGAGGTAAGGTAGTCAGACATTTCCTGTCTTCTACCTCTCCTCGCCGCATATCTTATGATGGTATTTACGTTCAGAGCGTATGTATTGAAGGCATTTCTGAAAACTCTGTCCATTTCGGCACCACCAAAAGGCTCAAGAACGGGCCCCCCTGAGAACAGATCCACAAGCATTTTTTCGAGCCTCGGTACGATGACTCCATCACTCTCCCTTACCGGTGCTTCAGTGATGAGTCTTCCGACAACTATTGCGGGAGACTGACCTGAAACATACAGATCGATATCTTCGACGGAGGGGTTTAGAAGTAGCAGAGTTCCGGTAAGAGAGGAGTTCTTCTCCAACGATTCCTGAAGCACTTCAAAGACGGCCCTTTCAGTTTCTCTTTCCGATTCAACAACTATGGTCTGCATAAAGGCTATATGAAGTGCGAACTCGTTCAACCAGAAAGGCCTCCAGACACATATTCTCGTTAGCGGCAGCCGTTTCCTTAGCTCGAGATATACCTTTCTAAGAGTTTGGTCTATCTCTGGAGTATAATCGTACAGCTTTTTGAGAGTGTACAGACCACGCCCGACAGGGGTTATGACTCCGCGCCTTTTCAGAGCATTCAGTCTGGTACGGATAGTAACCGTGCTTATCTCTTCTCCTGGAAGAGTAAGAAATGGCTTGAGCTCCTCAGTAGTGAAGGAGTCCCTATCTTTAAGCTCTGAACTTATTCTCTTACCACTACGCTTTGAGGACCAGGTCTCGTCTTTCAAATCGATCAACTCACTTTTAGAACAACAGGCAATTTATAAGCATATTGCCTTTTGTTCTAATTATAGCAGATGTTCTTTCCTTTCCAAGCAGGAAATACTTGGAGTGCTTTTCTAGAGTGTGCTACCGTGTCAATCTGAATCTCTGGCTTCGTCAGGTGATTTGCGCAAGAGCATTGTGTTTAATGAAATATCTTTGTAGTTCCGTGAAATCTCTTCTGCGCGCTCCTTCAGCTTTTTGTAATCTTGCAGATTCAAAAATCGCCTTTTCATTGAATGAATAACACTAAGCCCTCGTCCAAAAAACTTATCTAACGAGTGTTTTGCAGGATATTTCATTCTGCTTATTGTCGGAATGATAGTGTATCATTTTCTTCCAAACTCATTTTCTAATAGCCCTTTTAGGCCCATTTAGAATGCTTCTTATACAGTTCACACTGATCCGTCTGCAGAATTAGGAGTCTTACCAATTCATTTAGTAATTCAAGCAGGACTAGCTCTTGATCATTCCCTTGCAGTATTTTATGACTTTTTTCTCTCCAGTTTCTTTCCAGCAAGGTTCCTCGTGAGATAGAGATGAGAGCTGACTGCTTGTAAGGTGACCATATCTTTTCACAACCGTCTCGATGATCTCCTCTTCTTCGGCGAGCAAATGATCGGTCTCTGCCGTTCCTTTGATCATCACAAAGGCTTTCTTACCTTCTTCGACCACTCCGGCTTCTTTAAGATAAGAGACAACGTCTTCATACTTCACGGGCGTAGGCCCATAGAGATTGGCAATATACCTGAGACCGGTAATGGATATCCCCCTTCTCTCGAATGATAGTATATCGGAGTAGAACATAAGCTTGAACAATTTCATGTGATCAAGAGGTCCTATCTCGGAAAGGAAACGCCCCACGACTGCACTCAATGTTTTTCCTGAAAAGACCTTGAAGCCATTGAGGCGCGATTCGGTATCTCCGTGAGCTTCAATAATCATACTCTCTCTAAGAGAAAGCCGGGATTCATTTTCAATTCCGGTCTTGCCGACTATTCTGTCTCGATCGTCCGGCGAGATCCTTCCCTGGACCGAAGCGGCATTAACGAAAGAGACGAAGTCTTCTCCGCCTGGAATTATGTGATTTATGTAAGATTCTAGTAGCTTGTCTGAAAGAGCTCTGGAGCCGTCTTCAAGCCTAGAAACCAGGGACTTCGTCCTTCCGAGCAGGAGCGCTATCTCTTCTTGAGTGAGGTTCAGATTCTCTCTGGCTTTCCTGAGATCTTCCGCCGATGGGATGCAATGGACCTTCTCATAATTGTCCCAGATCTTCTTCCAGGCTTCATCGAGAGATCGGGCATCTACATATGAACTTCCACATTCATCACATTTATAGACATCGTAGGAAAGTCTGACTCGACTTCCCTTGAAACTCTCGATGCTCTCTTCCTTAGATAGGCGCATTTCCCTTCCACATTCGGGACATCTCATGAAATCAACTCCCGTACTCTGCAAGATGCAAAGATAAACAGATCAGCCTTTCCTCAAAGCTATAACTCAGCTTGAAATAGACTTTGTCTCTGTATTCATAGTCTTCTGGGGCCAAAAATTCATCATCGGCAATATCAAGTTCTCTGAGTATTGACTCAAGCGGCAAGGATTTCCAGACAACAATCGTAAATGCATCTCTTTGATTACCATCCAATAATAGCCTTTATCGGGTCTTCCGAGTCATCTAGAATGTCGTCTTCGAATGTCAGCAGGTCGTCTTTAAGCTGAAGCATCTCCTCGTCCTCCGAAGCAGCGAGGAGTTCAATAATCGCATCGAACGAATTCTTCCTTTCGCTTGCGTCGATCTCCTCGAGCATCTTCCATACTCTGTCGAACATGATCACTGTAATCACCCCCGGTGCCTTTGTTCTCTACACTAAGAGCATTCAAGTCATTCCGGTTTGGTGCAGCGAGATCCCGATCCAGACTGCAGTCATCTCTCTATTGGCTTCAACTTGAACACAATAACTTTGCGGAGATTGCCTTTGGTGTCCCGGCCCTCTTCTACGAAATCATCGACATATTCCATCTCTCCAAGATATTTGACGAAGCCTTTACTGACCTTCTGAAAGAGGTGGAGAGCTTTTTGATTCTCTCTATGGGTTTTGATTGCCTTGTTGCCTCTTACAAACTCCTTATCGCCTTCCTGGCCTTCACCATAATAGAGAAAGTATCCATTCTCCCATCGATCGTTGTAACCGTACTCCTCTCCCGAAAAGCCTGTGAATATGAAAACCATGTCATGTTCGGCAGGATATGATATCCCCCTCTGTCTATTCCCTCCATACTCTTCATGAATCAGCGACCGCTTGGAGACTTCGCTTTTCTTGAACTGCAAGGCATCACCTCCTAGCCTGTTTATACTTTCGATTTCTCAACTATCTTCTTGAAGTGTTCGTGGCAGTAAGTCTTTCCGCCCAGAAGCTCTGAATTCTTCCTGCAGCTCCTTTTGATACTGATCGATAACTCTTTGAATGTACATCAGCGGTTAGGTTTGGAACCAAGCGCTTCCTGAACTTCTTCCTTATACTTCTGATATCTTTTGAATTCCAGACCGTAGCTCTCGGCCAATCTCTTTGCCTCAATAGGCAGCAGACCATCGACCAGAATAACTCCGTGACTGGCCCCGTGCTTCGAGAGAGAAGCGGCGAGACTCTGCACTTCGGAGTTATGGATTTGATCATTGCCCTCTCTAATGGAGAACACCGTCTTTTCTCCAAAAATGTCCGCGATAAGATCGACGGAGGAATAGTCGCCCCTCGGAGGATAATCACAGGATACCCCATAGCTTTCGAGAAAGTCCTTAAGTTCGAGAACGAGAAGATTCCTGAGACTCTTCACATTTCGCTCGGGCTTCAAATAACGTCTGATCCTTAAGGATACGAGATTCACAGCGATGATCTGCGCAAAGAGCAGACCAATAACCGCCTGATAAGGAATCACATAAGCCAGCGCAATGATTGCAGCCGACACCACCCACCAGTACTTCCTGAAGTAGTATAGAATCATAGGGTTTTTCCTGTCACTTCATGTCCACTTCGATCGAAATCCACTTCCACACCTCGTCTAGGAAACGCATCGAATATCAATTCAGCTATTCTTCAAAGAACCGCGAAATACCTCTTTATCTTCTGTGCCATGAGATAACGTCGCTCTTCAAGGAATTCCTCGTAGTCGTCTATTGTCATGTTCACAATATTATCAGGGATGCAGTTCATCTTCCAGTCTTCGAGAATTTCATCTTTGCAGGTAATGCCGCCATCTTGAAACCTCATTGAGTGATTCTCTCCGGTCGCATGCGCTTGCTCGATATCATAGAAAGTAATGAATATGGAAAAAGCGAGTCTGTCCCGGTTAAAGTTCCAAGTGATGCCATAAAAGGAGTCACTGTGTTTTTGCCGCGTGGATTTTTCGGAGTAAACAAAATAGCACTAATACTCCTTAGGCCGCTGTGACTCCAAAGTGGTCCTTAACTATCTCATTTAGCTGCTTTGCAATTTCCGCAAACTCGCGATTTAGATCTAAAGTGCGCACACTGATTTTGTTGCCGCTCATAAGATAACTGTTATCCGGCTGAATTTCCTCTTCGGTCTTTGCGTACAGGAGCAAGCCGGAGACCACATGAGGTTTTTCGCCGAACTCCGCATCTTTATTCTTCACGTAGGTGAAAATCTGATATAAATTGCTTGAGTGAAGTGTGTGCTTGTCATATTGAGCCTGTGTCGTCTGGGCGTAGTATTTAGCGTCAATTATTAAGACAGTTTCCTTTTTTTGTATGGTTATATCACTCTGCATGACCGGCAACATCGTTCCTACACCATTGTCCAAAGCCCAGGGAATCTGCGATGCACTCACTGTAAACGATGGGAGCTTCCGATAGTAATACTCCAAGATGAACTTCTCGTACAGTCGAGACATTCTTTGCTCATCAACAAAGGAAGCCAGCTTGTAGCCCCCCTTTTCTGTTGTAATGAGCATGCCTTCAATAATCAACTGACAGATGCTGACAAGCATTCGGTAAGTCTGGTTATTGCGCTGAAAGCGAATGGACGACCACTTTATTGAAAATGGTTCAAGCGTATCAACGTTGGAGAAGAAGAGCATCTTCTTTTTCAAATCGTCTTTGTATTCCGATTTAACATCTGCATGACGAAGCAGGATCATGACCGTTGTTTTTAGTATCTGATTGAGCGGATTGTTTTCAGACAGCTCGTCATACTCACAAGTCAGGACCCGTTTACGATCGAGTCTGTTTCTTATCGTCCCGGGCATGTTTATTTTGCCGCGCATAACGGAAATATCTTCTTGACGATTCAGATATTCTCGGTACAACCCCTGTTTCAGTTGGTGACCAATTCCCTTTGCAAGAACCGCTGCGAATAGATTATGCAGATCCTCGAACTTTTCTTTGGCAACATCTTCATAATTCGATTGAGTTAGCGCCTGAAAAGCATAGGACAACATGTAGTAGATGTTCTTTATAAGAATGCTTTTGTCTTTCACTGAAACACTCCATTCAAGACATTCTTCCAGCGTTGCAGTTTTGTATTGTCATCGAACCAATACTCGCTGAGCATGGGCAATATTTCATACTCAACGATTGCCTTCATCCATTCTTCAGTGCATACCTCAGCTCCGCAGAAGTAGCTGTGGCCAATGCAAAATCCCTTGCCCAAAGATTTGTCGTTTTCTATTTCCTTGTTTAGATCATTGATTTTGGAAATGAGATCATCGAATGTCTTATCTGCAAGACCCTTTTGATACCTTATGAAACCTTCTGATTCAAAACCCGGTTCCATATTAAAAAAACTAAAACGGCGGCGGAGGGCGTAGTCAATCATTGCAAGGCTTCTATCGGCAGTATTCATCGTTCCAATTATGTGCAGTCTTTCAGGCACAGAGAAGCTCAACCCGTTATACGCAAGTGTAGCCTTGGTTCCCCTGTAATCACGTTCTATCAACATTAGTAGCTCACCGAAAATCTTACTCATGTTGCCACGGTTAATCTCATCAATTATGAAAAAATAATCCTTATCCGGCTGGTTGGCCGCTTTCTGGCAGAAACGATAGAAGACACCGTACTTCAATTCGAAGCCGTTCTCAACAGGTTTATAGCCCATGATGAAGTCCTCGTAGGAATAATTCTGATGGAACTGAACAAACTCGATTCGATCTTCATCTTTCTCGCCCATGACGGAATAAGCAAGTCGCTTCGCAACGAAAGTCTTGCCAACACCCGGAGCTCCTTGCAAGATGATATTCTTCTTGTTTTTCATGACTGAGAGTAGGCGTTCATACTTTTCCTCGGGCATAAAGACTTCGTTTAAGAAGTCCTCTTTTGTATATTCTTCAACAGTAGTATCGACAGCAGCCCGTAACGGATTCTCCTCGCGAATCAAGTCGAGAATAAAATCAAATTCGCCCTTCGTAAGTTTGAACAGACTGCCATTGGGATTTACAAAGACCTCCATATGTTCCAGTTCAGGACATACTCTTAACGTCTGATAATCTATAGGCGAGGTAAGTCCCTCAACCTTTTCAAAGTAGATTCTCTCACCATCTTGCTCGGCACTTACTTTACCTAAAGCAACGATTTTCTTTACCGGGTTGGCCTCATAGCCGATAATCATATCTCCGGCCTTTGCATCCAGGAAATTCTGAAAAATCCGGCGCTTGTTGCCGTTTTCGTTGTAAAGCGTATAGGATTGGACTTCACCAACTGCAAGATTAGAAAAACTCCAAATTCTCGGATTAGCATTCAACCACCAATACCCGCGCTCCCCACCTGGTTCAGTAGAGGCATATAGTTGTACTTTCGAGAGATCGATTCTATCGAGTGCTTCGGCCAACTCATCACGCAGCTTCCATATAAAAGAGCCGTCCTCATCGTCACTTGCATTCTTACCGACATACAAGATCGGCCACCAGCGGAAATTCTCTCTGTCACTATCCATTACCGGACATCCTGTCTTTTTCGCTATCCTCTTCGCCAAAGAAGATGATCCCGCATTGTAGAAGTTTTTCTTTTCGCCGTATTTGATGGAAAGTTGGGTGCACGTAGCCTGCCCACCGTAGTCTTTCATGCGCTTCATAATTTCGAGACTGCTAGGATAGAACACCTCTTTATCTTGAAGGAGTCTTACCCAGTCATCAACTGATAACCCCGGCGAATAATCTCTGGGCCGCCACTCTTCAGAAGGCATTTCACTATAAGAGCGGCTAATATAAAAACCAACATCAATAGTGAGAGTGCGAAGTTCAGGATCTGGATAGCAGCTTTCCGTAAGCTGCGACTTCAGCAAATTTATGAGTTCTTCATCCTGCTTCAATTCAGCGCAAATTTCATTATACAGCTTGAGAAAGTTCCTGATATTGTCAGCATACGCGCCTTTCTTGAAGCTATAGTTGCTTTTAAGCTTGCTCGCAACCGTTCTTATCTCACTTAATTTGTATATATAGTACTTATCCGGGTAACGAAGCCATAAATAAGTACTGATTGCGTTTTCGTTTTGGAAGTGCTGTATAGCACCATTTCCGTACTTTTCAAGTAAAGCTGCAGATTTCAGTTTGAAGCTTTCAATACGTTCGAAGACCTCTTTGCCTTCATCAAATAGATCTATAAACATACCACGCACTTCTTCCGGCGCTGCCCTTGCAAAGTTCTGTATCATTCTTGCCGGGAAATTATTCGCAGACGCCAGCAGATTATTCGTCTTTGAGAGAGAAAGAGTGAGCATGTCTGCAAAATCGGATGCGTTGACATCCCAATTATCTTGAAACCACTTTACTGCTTCCCACTTATATTTTTCATCCGGCCACTGCTTCCGGACAAAATCCTTCTTATACTCTGCCAAGACAGCTTTCAAAAGAGACTTGTCAAACATCATTTCACTCCTTCACACTCAAGCTTTCCTTAATCTTCTGGAGATTTCATCATCTCCCGCAAAGCTACTGTTGCTTTGCTTCATCATTGCTCAGAAGTAGTAAGAAGAGATCCTGTTTTTGCGGGAGGCTTTCAAAGATAAATCATCATTCTCACTTAATAACAGATATTGCACAGCAAGGAACAGTCTTGAAATTAATATAGCACTTGTTACATTGCAAGCAAAGAGTGGCCGCAATGGGAAAGAGTCAAACTGCTGCCTTGTTTTCTTCAAAGTGATGGTGATTTTGCCTCACAAGATGTTTGCAAAGATTGGGCAGACCTAGGGTATTTGCTCTCGGAGCGCCGGATGCTCCTGTCTCCTAAGAAAGGGAATCCCGGGGAGAATCATTTCCATGAGAACCCTGAGGGGTAATCTAGAGTGGAAAAAAGGAAATATCCCATGGGGCCTAAAAGTCAGGGGGGCGTTTCCCATCGTTATTCTAGTAAAGCAGTAGCAACAAGTCCCACTCAATACTGATCGAGTCTCGCGTTCGAGGCATCTCCACAAGAACAATCCTCTCGCAATCTTCTTCTATCAATTTCAGCGCTTCTCAGCTCTCAATCCTCCAGCGTCACACGCATTACGGCTACTTGAGGATCCAGGATAACTACAGGGACTTTTCTGAGAGACTATACATAGCGCGCTCGAGATATTTTCTATAGGCTCCAAGGGGATCGTAGTAGCCCCGGTCACGATGGCTACAATGTCTTCTAGTGACTGCGAGTCATAGCGTGATTTCTTCTGTGCTTAAGACTCTTTAGATTTTGTCTACTGCTCTCCAAAAGGCAACGTTCAAGTCACGCTTAGCTACAATAAAAGAGAGTCACCTTTTTCGCAGATTTTTTTAATTCCGAGGCGTTGCCTCCTAGCCTGTTTCTGCTTTCGATTTCTCAACCATCTCCTTGTAGTATTCGCAGCAGTGAAAAATGGAGTCTGACCCTGTTAATTTTTAAGCCTAGACCCTATTTATTTTTAAGCCTCGCGTCCAGCGATGTTTCTCGGCGCCTTGGGTCTTATTTCAGCAGTGACTAACTCTTCACTTGCCTTCTCGCGAGCGCAGCGAACGTCTCGACAATGCTCTTTCTCGCTTGATGTTATCCAAGGACGGGTCCATGATCCGGGACGAGTCACGAAGGAGGGTTCTCCACAGAGAACAGCGGGTTCTTGTTCTTAAGCGAATAGCGGCTCTCAGGGCGAGATCCCGTGCAGACCCATCACGGGATGACGGAGTGGGGATATTACGGGATGACACTGAACAGAGGCCCCAAACAGGCGCATATTGGAGCAAGCTTTTCAGGGCAGGCTTACTGGTGATGAAGTAAGGAGTCTGTACGAGTGACATGGGATGATAGCCTTCTCTTGCATCACGTCATTCTGAGATGATCCTGCTCAGAATCTCGCTCTTCTCGTGAGTGAGCTAACTCTCGATAATGCTCTTTCTAAACGATTGATCTTATCTTATCGGTCTTCCCGAAGGACGGTGGACCGTCGACGTACAACGTTGTTTTCATGTGAACCATGTTGGCATATTCTCTTTGAATGGGGGTGTCCCCGTAGGCGTAGAGGAGAAAGGCTGTGCATAATTTCTCTTTTCTGTCCTTAGAAACACTCTCACAGACTTTTACCTTCGATTTCTCATTCAGTGTGAAAAATGGAGTCTGACCCTATTTATTAATTTATTACATGGTTGCGCTCATCGAGCTTGTATCTTTCCGATGGTTTCATTTCAACACTTCCCAATAGCCTTTTTTTGTTGCCCCTACATGGCGTATGCGATTCTGTTCTTTGAGCTTTCTCAGATGATATTTTATACCATCCTCGCTCAATGCCAGTTCTTGTGCCAGTTGACGACGGGTAATAGATGGTTTCTCCCTTAGCAAGAGAACGATTTTTTCTTGGGTAGTTTCTTGGGTAGTTTCTTGGGTAGCACTACCCTTGCTACTTACTTTTCCCCGCATTGTATCCAGATAATTATCGGAAAATGGGAATTCCACCCAGAGATCATGTCCTTCCAGTTGAATACTGGGAGGCGGCGAATCCGAACTACGGCAAGCTGAGAATATTCGTTCAATCCCCCGACCCCAGGATTCAATTTCCCCGGAGCGGAAAAAAGCGTTTGCCACATCCGGATTATAGGGATGGGATGCATGTGCGCCCAATAATGTTTTCAAACTCCACCCTTCAGGCAGTACTGCAGGATTCCAGATTTTCAGTTTGTTCTCATAGACCCGAATCTGTATTGGCGCAGGCACTGAATAATCCCTATGAACCAGCGCATTAAGTACGGCCTCGCGCAACGCCTCGTAAGGTACTGGGAACCGCTCGATTCTCTGAAGACCTTCATAGATGATGGCGGCTTTCATGTATTTGGTTCGAAGTAGATCAATTACTGTATGTGCCTGTGAAAAAAGAGAGCCGTGAATTTCATCATGATAGGCAAGTTCAGACTCTGAAACAAAAAAGCCGATTTTGATAAAAGCCCCGGTGATAAACCGATCAGGATCTTCATGGAAGAGCAGTACAGCCGATCGTTTCAGGTATGAGCCTTCAGTTAATTTAAGCTTTTCAAGCAGCTCCGGATCTGCTGCCGATAAATCCGCATCACTTAAGCGTCCGCTGACGGTAGCCAGCTCACGAAATTTCCTGAGGCTCACCAAAGACAAATCATTTATTGCAACCCCTGGCAGGGGTACAGAATCCCATGTGCGTCCCTGTTTCTGTAGCAGAAAACGATCCAGCGCGGCGCCTTTGATTTCCTGCAGGGTACTGCCGCTACGAATGTAGTAATGACCCCGATAGCTAATCGGGTTGGTGTAGGCAGGCACATTAACTTCCAGCAATTCTGCTCCTTCTTCAGCAAGCAGGTTTACTTCGACAATTATTCCCAAAAGATCACGGATTTTATTGGGTAATTCCTCCATCAGCTTTGCACTTTCAGCAACACCGACTGCCTCACCTCGATCATTTTTGCCGATGATCAGAGTGCCTCCATGAGAATTGGCAAAACCACAGACCCAGCGCAGATAATCATCACGCCAGGATTCTTTAAATTCAACAGCTTGGTTTTCCTTGCTCATGTATTGATCTCCTTGTTTTGATGGTTTTTCATTATATCTCAACTTATGCACTCGATTTTAGCAAAAAAAAGGAATCCCTATTTGTCCTGATAACGCAGGCCATAAAAGCTGCGTCGCAACTAATTTCCTGAATTATCGATGCAGCTCAAAACGTACCTCTCCACTTCTGCAAAGTACTGTCTGACCCATTGACTGAATTGTTGCACTGCTATTCCAGTTGCTAGAAAGCTGTTGTAATACTTTGAACACAAACTACACTCACCCAGCGTCATTGCATAGAAGGCTATCCTGATATAGAGACTACAGAACGAAACGTGATTACCTATGGCTGTAATTTTATTATCCACTTCAGCGAGATACTTTCTCGATTTCTCAATGAGCTTATTCTGAATGGAACTCCCTCTTTGATGATCGATTGTAGCTAATACCTCATCAACAAGATTCAGCTTGGCCTCTATAGATAAGAGAACTGCGGCGTTATCGTCAAGTTCTTGTATTAGGTCTTCCATATGATCAACGACTTTCGTCAAATATCGGGGCCATTCAGCCTGATTCATCTCTTTCTGAAAGAATCGTGCAGCAAACAATCTGTTGTTCTCCCATTGCCACCTCTCATAGACGAAAGGTTCACCGAGACTTAGAACTTTCCGATCGATAGAATCAATAGAGTCACGAAAAAACGAGCACAGCTCACCGTATATTTGTCTGAAAGGCTGAATGAGATTTGAGCCTGCTAATCGAGTAAGTATATTGAACAGTTCTTTGTTCAACACGAATAGGTCTTCGAATGGCAACATACTAATTTCTCCCCATTTCTGCCTAACTACAAATAGAAGCGTCAATAGTTGAGTCAAGTTATCATGAACGTCTGGCATAGTTATTAAGAGCGAATTGATTGTCAGCATTGGCGTGATTGGGCTCAGATCGTACACAGCTTTTAGTGTTGAAACAAGCATAATCAGTTGACTCTTTTTCGGAAGACCTGGAATAACATCTATTAGGATCGCCGCAATTGAATCAAGAATCAGGCTTCTGTTTCCTATTTGTCTTCCATAGACCATTTGGTAGCTGAAGAATCTTGCTTTGTCATAAATGCCTCCGTTTGAGAATTCAGTTTTGAATTTCTCAAACGTCCTTGAAGCTTTCTCAAGTTCCCCGTTTCTGACATAAAGGTCTATGAGGTTTTGAAACGCAATGCTCTTGCTCCTTTTCTTAACCTTATCCCCAGCTGAAAAAAGCGCTTTCTCATAGTACCTCATGGCTTCGAGATCATTACCTCTCATATACTTCAACCTTCCCACGTTATTGATAACTACGGTGCCTGCCTTGTCTTCGTTTTCTTTTAATGCCTCGCTCAGCAGATCAGACGCTTCTTCTAGGTTTCCTTTGCTTTCAGCCAGCAGAGAAGAAGAAATAAGGAATGATGTCTTGAGTTCTGGGTAATGAGAGATATCCATTTTTGAAAGAATCAACTCGGCTCCCTTGATATTTCCAGCTAAGCAGAACAGCTGTGCTTTGATAATGTTGAGCCTCGTCCTTTCCGAATCGAAAAGAGAAAAGCTTTCGATTCTCTTATAGACTCTATAGGCACCGTGTAGATCATCATTGTCCAGCAAATAGCTTGCAAGAATATGGAGATACTCGATTTTGAAAGGTACAGATAAGCCAAAAAAGATCTTTTTGTCAGGTAAGTTTTGACCCTCGTTAAAATCCAGAGCTTCATACTTCCGCTTAGTCAGCCTCAGAAGAAGATTTTCTGGAAAAATAACGTTTTCACTGAATATTAAGCCAATAACTGCAACTACAGCCGCAGATGAATATCCCAAAAGACTGAATATAAGGCTTCTCTTGAATAATAGCGTTGTCACCACGGAGATGAGCAGAGACAATATGATTCTGAAAAGAACTCTCCGGTTGATCAACCACCGCCATTCCTCATGACGTGATCCAATAATGATAATGGCTAGAATCTGAACAAACAAGATGAATGAGATTCTTGTCAGATTTCCTGAAGCTAGCGCTTCAAAAAACTCATATGCTTGGTTCATTCTCCTGACTCCTTCAAAAGCGACCTAGCTCTCGTGTTTCAGCTATTGGTTTGCTCCATAAGGGGATTTTCTGACTCCCTAAACACCTTTCCTGCCGCTTTGGCTATTGCTGAGTACTAAACATCTCATGCTATATTTTGATCTTCAAATTGGTGCTCGCTCAAGAAAACTCGCAACCTTAGTATGATAATTCACTTTCTCAAATGTAAACCGCAATTGGTAGAACTACGACAAGTGGTGCGTCAATTTCATCTTTCAAGCTAGGAATTCTAAACCCATTCTTTGCTAGCCCCTCAAAGGATCGCAGAAATCCTTGAATCATTTGCTCGTCAAGTAAGCCAAAAAACGTTGAAGATTCCAATGTTTTGATGTGCCCTTCATCAATCTTCTTCACAACTTTACCTAGTAGTCTGTAGTTCCCTTTCTGAACAATCTCCCTTGAACCGCTTCTCAGAAGATCTTTGGACAGGAGGGATATTGCTTTATGACCTTCTAGATTCTTGAAGTCTATGAGATAAAACCTTGATTCTGATTTGTCAATGTCACCGACAAATGAGTTCAAAATGTCCGTTATTTGCTTGATGGGGACCTGTTTCTCACTCATATTTGGTTTGATCAATGGCGCAAATATCTCTATTACATGCAAAAATCTCTCTATAGAAGAGGAAATCGGGTTTGGCGAGAAGCCTCCGACGATCTCCACAAAGCTACCTTCTGTAAGAGCGTCCCAGTCCTTAATAGTTTCAATTCTTCTTAGTATCTGACTTTCAATTAGCTTCGTTCTCACTTTGTTGAACAGTGAGCCAGGCGTTTGAACTCTTTCAGACTGGCTTTCGGAACTCAAAGCCTTGCTTTTTGACAAGCCTCCGCTGGCAGAGATATCTACAAATGGCAACAATCCATAAAGCGAGATTCCTGCCTTGCCTTCCCTTCCAGAAAGCTCTCCACTTGTGATCTTGATTTTCTCACTGAGAGATAGCCCGTTATCAAGAGATGCAAGAATATCAAGCATGATTTCTGCATCAAGATAGACTGGAACGACAATGTCCGTTGGTTCCAATATCCCTGAGGCATCTTCAGATGCCTTTCTCTTTCTGAACATGAATTACCTCCCGAGTTAACGAGTGATCCTATTTTTCGCTGGTTGGATCACTCACATTCTCCTTTTTTGACTTCAAGTATCTGTCAAACAGAAAATCGAGGAGCGTGCTGGCGAAGTCTTGGTCGTCGTTTATCTTCTTGTAGAATTTGATATTCGAGTCGATCATGTCCTGGATTATGTCGTTGGCGATGTTGTCAAATGTAAGTCTGGCACTGGAAGGGGGGTTTACCTGCACGCTGTTTCTGAGCGCTTCGTTCTTCTCCAGTCTTTCTTGAAGTTGACTGAGGAATACTTTGTCTTCTTCGGTGAATTCGGTGCCGAATCTTTCGTTCAAATCTTCTATGATCTTGGATAGCAGTTCCTGTTCGTTGACAAATGCCCCTGTTTCAGCACTACCATTTGAGGGCTTCAACTCACCTGGGCCTCTCTCCAATTGAATTTTCCCCTTTGAGGACTTCTGGATTCGCAGAGATTCCATATCTATATCCTCAAGCACTTCCAAGGGGAGCTGCCCTCTAGGAATTGGAAGTCTTCTTAGAAGGAATCTCGCGAAGTGATACAGCTTCTCCAGTCCCGGATCGGAGAAAGTGATGATTCTGGAAAGGAAAGAGTATAGATGAACGAATCGAGTAAGTGTCTTACGAAAGTCAAGCTTGACATCTTCCTCAACCTCTTCAAAACTCGATATTACAGGCTTGAGGCAATTATAGTAATCAGAGTGTTTTGACTTCTCAGAAAAATAGACTTCTGCAAATCTGTCCACGTCATCTTGACTGTATAGCTGAAATTGCTCCAAAACTGTCTCCAGATCGTACAAAGTGTCGGGATCGGTTCCTTCAGTGAGCAATGTCTTTTCATAGTATGGCTGGAAAGACTTTTCGATTTCTTCGGCTTCATTCACGAAGTCAAGAATCATAGTCTCTTTCTTGTCAGGGTGAATTCTGTTTAGCCGGCTTAGTGTTTGAACCGCATGTACCCCGTTAAGTCTCTTATCGACATACATTGTATGCAGAAGCGGTTGGTCAAAGCCTGTCAGAAACTTATTTGCAACTATCAGGAATCGATACTTGTCGGTGTTGAACTCCCCAGCAGTTTGTGATTCAGAGAAGCCGTTCATTTTCGCTTCGGTGTATTCCATACCGCCGTCACGAACAGTCCCTGAAAATGCGACGAGAGCCTTTATCGTGTCGTAGCCCTTCTCCTTCACGTATCTATCGAATGCCTGACGATATCTCACAGCGTGGAGCCTTGAGCTCGTCACGATCATTGCCTTAGCTCGACCTTTGATTCTGTCCATAGTGAACTGCCTGAAGTGCTCAATGATTATCTCTATCTTCTTCGAGATAGTGTATTCGCTTTCTCTGACGAATTTCTGCAGAAGGTAAGAGGCTTTGGCTTTTTCGAATTGCGGATCCTCTTCGATCTTCTTGAGCAGTCTGAAATAGGTATTGAAGGTCGTGTAGTTTTCTAGAACATCCATTATAAAGCCTTCCTCTATCGCCTGTCTCATGGAATATAGACTGAAAGGTTCGAATTTGCCGTCGGCTCTTTTGACCCCGAACGTCTCAAGGGTTTTGTTCTTTGGAGTTGCCGTGAATGCGAAGTAGCTCACATTCGGCAGTCTTCCTCTCTTCTTCATCTGGTCAGTTATCTTGTCTTCGAGATCTTCTGATTCAGCTCCGTCCTTGATCTCGGCTTCTTCAAGTGTCTCCACCGAGAGAACCTCGTTCATGTCCCTGACAGTCTCGCCGCTCTGAGAGGAGTGAGCTTCATCTATTATTACTGCGAATCTATCACTCTTCAGTTCCCCTATCTGATCCACAATGACAGGGAACTTCTGAAGGGTCGTGACAATTATGTCTCTTCCGTTTTCGAGCGCCTCTCGTAACTGACGAGAAGTCTTGTCAATGTTCTCAAGCTTTCCCTTCACATCTTCGAACTGCCCTATAGTGTTCTGAAGCTGTCTATCTAAGACTCTTCTGTCGGTTACCACTATCACAGAATCAAAGAGCCTTCTATCATCAACGTGTAAATTGGAAAGATGGTAGGCTAGCCAGGCTATCGTGAAGCTTTTCCCGCTGCCTGCGCTGTGTTGCACTAGGTAACTGTTCCCAGTTCCGCTAGCTTTCGAATCCTCTATTAAGCGGTGAACTGCGTCCAGCTGATGGTATCTGGGGAAGATCATTGCCTTCTTTCCGGTTGGCCTTCCATCTTCATCTAGAATATCTATTACCTGAATGAAGTTCTGTATGAGGTCGAGTATCCCGTCTCTCGACCAGACCTCTTCCCAGAGATAAGAAGTGGCATATTTGTTGTAGCCAGAAGGGGGATTTCCAGCACCGGTGCCATCACCCCTGTTGAAAGGGAGAAAACGTGTCGCGTCCTTCTTCAACTCAGTCGTCATGTAAACCAGTTCCGGATCAACGGCAAAATGGGCGAGGCACCTGCCAAATCTGAACAGCGGTTCGACGGGGTCGCGATCTTTTTTGTACTGGCGCATAGCATCTTCAACAGTCTGACCGGTAAGATGGTTCTTCAACTCGGCAGTGAACACCGGAAGGCCGTTGAGAAATACCGCCATATCCAGACTGTTTTCATTTTTCATGCTGTATTTCAGCTGTCTCACTACCGAGAAGATGTTAGCTCTGTACAGCTCTTGAAGGGTCTCGTTCATGCCGGTTACTGGCTTGTAAAAAGCGAGTTTGAAGTGCGAGCCGAGAGACTTAATCCCTTTTCGAAGGACATGGAGTGTTCCATAATCGTCCACGGCTTTCTTTACTCGTTGTAGAAGGCTATCCTTGGCCTTGATGCCAGCCGCTTTCTGGTATTTCTGCCACTCTTTTGGCTGGGTGGCATAAATGAATTGGAGAAGATCGGAGGGGATCATGCAGAGTTCCTTCTCATATTCATCCGGTCTCCGGCTTGAGAAACCGCCGCTGACGAAAGCCGTCTGCTTTGCCTTCTGACCGTATAGCGATTCGACAGGAGCTTCCTTCAGTAAAGAGTTTTCAATAGCCTCTTCGAAGCTCTTCTCGTCGTAAGTCTTGCTCACTACGGTACCTCCTCCCGAACGTCTATCTTGCCCGTAACGGCCGCTGTGATAAGAGCGGAGCGATATTCCTTCAGAAGCTCTATGCTTTTTTCGATCTTTGAGATGAAGGAGTTCATTCGCGAGGTTTCTTTGTCCAAGTAATTAGCTATTTTCAGTTGTTCTGTCATATCAGGATAAACAATTCTTAGTCCCTTCACTTTTTCTGCGGTGAAATGAGATATCGTTGCACGATTGCAGAGGAAATCAATGAAACCACTTCTTTTTGATGCTTTAAGCAAGTAGAAAAGGTATCTGACACTATTTGTCTTGCTACGAATTCTGTTTATCGAATTCTGAAATCTGCAATTGCTCACTTGATTACTCCAAATTGCCGCCCTGCCTACATCTCCTCCTTCACAAACAAGTAGATCTCCTTCTTCAAGAAGCAAATGATCTTCGGATTTGTTGAAGTACATTGTCTTTATCTCGGAAGTGTCTACGAAACCATCTTGAATGTTCGCGCTTCTTAAGTATGGCGCTTCGAAATCATTTTCTGATCTTTTGTTCGGCTGAAGCATCTTCCCAAGAGTAACTTGATAGCCTTGTTTTATCAGACCTATATTCCAGTGTTTGGGCATTTCCCCGATCCATTCGATTCCCGAGTCTTTCATGGGAGCGTTGGGATCGAGACCTTTAGTCACGGCTCGAGTTATGATCGCCGCGCGCTTTTCCTTCAGGAGTTCAATAAGACGCTGCTTCTTGGAGATTAGGGTATCTGTCTTGAAGATTACTCTGTTGAGAAATCGGGAAATTCTTTCTTGTTCTTCATTCTGAGTACTTGGCAACATCAATTCTCTTACATCTGAAACGGATATTGCATCGAATGTACTGCCTGTTGATATTGACATTAGAAAAGGGCGACACGACTGAAGAAAGTAAACCAAATAGTCTCTGTTCAATTTCACTGGATCTAGAGAGCAAAGACCTCTTCCAATAGCATATTCCTGGTCAGCAATGTTCACTTCGCCAACAGGGGCACGAACGGAAAGCAAGACTTCTCCCGCCTTGGTTGTCTTCTGAAAACTGGTACAGAAATTATTAGCAGTTGGGTGAATTGGTCCAAAGTCAGCATTACCTTGAAGAAATGGAATTCCTTTTCCACTTGTGTTACAATTCTCGGAGTTAGGCGATTGCCCCATTGTTATAAGTGCTAGGTATTTGAGCTTCTCAACTCCCCACCCTTCCGGTATCTCCCCGATCCATTCGACTCCCGAGTCCTTGTAGCGAGGGTATCTCTTCCAGCGTTTCGGAACGATCTTTTCAAGGTCTTTTGTGATCTCCTCGCTCATTCGATCACATCCTTAAGAAGATCGAGAATCTCTCTTTCCACTTCGTTTAGATCGGCCTGTATCTCTTCAAGGGATCTGGGAGGCTTGTACTCGTAGAAGTATCTGTTGAAGTTTATTTCATAGCCCACTTTGCCTGTCTTGCCGTCTTTAGGGTCTTTTATCTTCTTGTTTATCCAGGCGTCGGGCACGAAGGGTTTTACCTCTCTTTCAAAGTATTTCTGTATATCTTCTCCAAGTGGGACTGTCTCTGTATCTCTAAGCTCGGAGTCCGGTTCGGGTTTGCCCTTTGAATCGAGACAAATGTCAGCCGTTTCGTCCCTCTCTGAGAGCGCGTCAAGTATCGCTTTTCTTAGCTGGGCATTGAGCTTCACCGTTGAGCTCTCGAATGCTTTGTCAAGATCGGTTTCGAATTCGGCCTTGTTTCTATAAAGATGTTGAGGAAGTGTTTTTAGGACTCTCTTTATCTCTTTTTGCTGTTCCTTTCCTTGAGCCTCTTCGAGAGAGACTTGTTCGGCGTTTTTCTTCTTTCTGCTCTTGGCAAGGTTAACAAATGCCGTCTGATCATCCAGTCTTGAAATGCGCTCATCATTTGCAAGGAAGTTAAGTCTCAGAGGTCTTTCAATCGTTATCTTCCTGAAGCCGAAGTATTCGTTGGGGAAGATCTTCGATTGCTCCTCGTTCTTGAAGTCGTTATACAGCTCGGTTATCTTGCGTATATGTTCTTCCGTGAGCTCTCTACGTTTGTTGCCGAGGCTTTTTCTCATGGGAGACCAGAGAGAGGTAGCGTCTATTAGCTGCACTTTCCCTGTTCGCCTCTCTTCTTTATTGTTGGTAATAAGCCATATGTATGTAGCTATTCCTGTGTTATAGAAGAGTTGTTCTGGCATCGCGATAATCGCTTCAAGCCAGTCATTCTCTATTATCCAGCGCCTTATTTCGCTCTCTCCACTTCCGGCGTCGCCCGTAAAAAGAGGTGAACCATTCATGATTATTGCTATGCGGCTTCCACCTTCTTCAGTGGGGCGCATCTTTGAGATCATGTGCTGAAGGAAAAGGAGTTGCCCGTCGCTTTTTCGCGGAAGTCCGGCCGAGAATCGACCGGCGGTTCCTCTTGAGGCTTCGTATCTTACGGTCTTTTCGTCCTGACTCCAGTCTTTCCCATAAGGCGGATTGGCAAGTATTATGTCGAATCTGTCGTTCGGGAACTTGTCTTTGGATAGTGTCGATTCATCTCTTATGTTTTCTGCGTCTCTCCCATCGACACTCTTTATTAGCATATCTGACTTACAGAGCGCGTAGGTTTCAGGGTTGACCTCCTGACCGTAGAGATAGACCTCCGTTTCCGCATTTATTTCCATGATTCTTTCCTTGGCGATCGAGAGCATTCCACCGGATCCACAGCAAGGGTCGTATATCGTTCTCACAATGTGATTTTTCTCGCGGATCTCCTTGTCGTTGTTCACCGAGAGATTGACCATAACTTTAATGACTTCTCTAGGGGTGAAATGTTCCCCGGGGTTTTCGTTGAGCGCTTCGTTGAATCTGCGGATGAGGTCCTCAAATACATAGCCCATTGTAAGATTGTCAACTTTGTCGGGATGAAGATCCAGATGGCTGTCGTTGAATCTTTGCATAACAAGATACAAAAGACCAGATTGATCGAGCTTTTCAATAGTCCTGAAAAAGTCGAATTTCTCCATTATTTCCCGAACGTTTGGACTGAAGGAGTTTATGTAGGCAGTCAGATTATCTCTCAGATTTTGAGCGTCATCCAGAAGGGTTCTAAATGTGTAACGAGATGTATTATAAAAAGCATAGCCTGAAGCCTTTCTCAGCTGGGGATCTCGATTTTCTATCCCTTTCTCGCTTAGCTTTTTTGCCGTCTCGAGAACATCTTTCTTTGTGCCTTCAAGAACAGAATCCAAGCGCTTAAGCGTGGTGAATGGAAGAATGACATCCTGATACTTCCCTCGCTTGAAGACATCTCTTATTAGGTCAGCTATACTCCAGATAAAGTTGGATATTTCGTTGAAGTTGGTCATGCTATCCTCCGTTGATTCATTGTGATGAATCGGTGCCAATGTATTATTCTCTATACCCTAACGGTTCGCTTTCTGCGTCCGTTTTGTCCGAAACTTTTCTCTGAGATACTTCAGAGAAATGGATTACTAATCTTCGCTTTACAATTTCTCAATCTGCCTCTTGAATGACTATCTGAGTACCTGAACCTAAGAAAACTACTCTCGCTTTCTGTGCTCTTTCTTCGCATGAGTGTTGTTTACAGTATATGTCTATTTGGCTGCTTCTTGCGATAACGAATAACGGACGTAACTGCCAGAAGTAGAGCTCAGAGTTGCGAAGTTGATCAGATTGCGTCTGTTGACTATTATATTCATTGTTACAAAGAAAACCAAATGCAATGGTTTACGTATCAAAAAAACCCCGGTCATTTCCGGGGTTTCTCATGGCTTTTATGTGTGTTCTTAAGATTTCAGAACAGTCTTCGTCAATTTCGCAACAAAGGCTGTTCTTTCGTTTCCGATCTAACGTACGGCTACTTCACCAACACCTTCATCGCCGTCTTCCAAAGTCCCCTGTTAAGGAACATGACGACTAGGTCGATCAAGACATCCAGGATGAAGTCGAAGAATTCTGGATCGATCTTCCACTCTTCATCTGGAAGCGCGTCCTTTATCATCTGTTTCACTTTCTCTTTCTTCTCTGCCCCGTTGCCGGGAGACTCTACGTAACTTGCGAAGACGGTTATTAGAGAAATCAATTGTCGTATGAAATCCATGGTTACCTCCTGTTGATTTCGTCCTTCGTCCAGGATCGTGAACCCGTCCCTCGTCCTTGGATAGACACTGAGAGCATCTTTGAGCTATCATTTCTCTGGAGGTGGTCTTCATGGCCGATTCTTATCAGAATCTAGATGTGTATAAGCTTAGTATGAAGTTTGCCTACGACGTTTATCAGATTGTCTCCACTTTCCCTGAGTTCGAGAAATTCGGCCTTTCTTCCCAGCTTAGGAGAGCCGTTATCTCCGTTCCCTCTAATATCGCCGAAGGATCAGGCCGTCAGTACAAGAAGGAGTTTGTGCAGTTTCTCTTCCTGGCAAAGGGCTCTCTGAGAGAAGCAATGACACAGCTCGAACTCTCGAAGATGTTTGGATATATAGATGAAGAGACTTTCAGTCAGATAAAGGATCAGGCGAACAGACTCCATAAGATGCTTAACAGGTTGATCTCCAGACTGAAGAACCCGGGTGGCTGAGCCACCCGGAGCCAAGGACGCCGGACGGGTCCTCGGGTTTGGACGATGGACGGTTCTAGATCAAATTAAACAACTCATTCTTCTGGGTGTCGATCACTGCCGCGTAGTCTACCGCGTAATTTGAAGGGATCACCTTCAGAGTTATGAGGTTTCCCATCACAGTCTCGACTTCAGACTGAGTGAGACTCGCCTTGGGCTCCTTTATGTAGAAGCCCTTGGACTTCTTAGCGGTTGAATCGTACCACCTAACGCTCAGGTTTCTCATTTGAGTTCCTCCTTTCGAATAACGGTTCTCCGTTGACCGTTAACCGTCCTCCGAAAGAGCTGTAAAGTGCAGTGGCATTGCATTTTCGATCTTGATCGGCGAACGGCCGACGGCCTACGGTTACATTGTTTCACCGGTCAGAGGTAAGAAGTTCCCAACTTCAAACCTCCAGCCTCTACCCTCTTACATCAGTCTCTTAATCGATCGGTCCGAGGGTCTGGGTTTCAACTAGCTTGATATCGGCGATGATGTAATCGGTGAGGCCTGCGATGTTATAGGCTGCGTCATAAGCCTCCTGCGCAGTCATTGCCGAATCGACTTTGAGAGTCTGTCTCGAGAGGACTGGTTTGTCGTCCTCGATGACACCTGTATCCCAGGTGATCGAGAGTGCCTTCTCGGTTCCTACTACCATTACAGTTGTGCCAAGTCCCATGAAAATTCCTCCTTTTCTTTCAGTTGCAAGTTACAAGTCGCAAGATGCAAGTAAGACCTGGATCTTTCTTCTCTTGCAACTGAGAACTCACAACTTGCAACTGCTCTTCTTCGTGGCCACGTGACAAGAGAATAACGTTAAATCTCTGTAAAAGCCAAGTACCTGATTCTCAGTCAAGGAATATGTTCAAAGCATTACGAAGGGCAAAACAAGCTGATTTGAGAAACATCCTTAAAGAGATTCTACTTTTTCGCGAAATTGTTACTCTCTATGATTCCCATGAATGCTCACTTTCATAACATTTTCTCTGGACTTTAGTCGTGTTTCTTGCTAGTATTTGATTGGTGACCAAAGTCATTACGCAATAGACTGAATCTTTTATGTCGAAGGAGGTTAAGTGTTGATCTTAAAGCGTCTAAGAAGAAATAAGGGACTGTCTATTCAGGAGGTCGCAGAGAGGCTTGGGATAAGCAGGCAGAAATACTCGAGGATCGAGAAGGCACCGGAAGAGTTGAAAGACTTCTTTCTCGCAGACAGAATAGCGAGTATCTTCTCTGTGCCTGTGGAGGTTCTCTTCGAACGCTTCAGCGTGAGAGTGTCGCCACTAACGCTTCCTGAAGAGATGGACGAAAGGAGGGATGCAAATAGAGATATTCAGAGAGGCACGCCATCGCAGTGGTTTGACTCAGAAGCAGCTGGCGGAGAGAGTCGGACTGAGTGAGAACTATATCTGCGCGATCGAAAACGGGAGGATTACCCCGCTGTTCAACAAGGCAGACAGGATCGCGAAGGAACTGGCAGTACCCGTTGAAGTCCTGTTCACCTGTTATGTGAGACTTTCAAGGCTGCCAAGGTTCAAAGAACTCATGTATCTCTATAATCTGGGATACGACATAAGTCCGTATGAGATCGAGGTAGTGTGAGTGAGAACAGGTCAACCTTCGATTGTCCATCGTCCAAAGATCCGCGCTGGTCGCTTGCTAGGAGACGTTCACCGCTTGGAAGATCAATGCAACAATAAGAACAAGATCCCGTGCAGAGACATCACGGGATGACAGAATGAGGCCATTCAGGGATTATTAGCTTTCATGATTTGCGTCATTCTGACAAAGCTCCTGGTCAGAATCTGGTTCTGATCTTGTCGGCGAACAAACACTTGATATTGGGCAATGAAGTATGAATTGCTTTTCGGAGCGAATAGCGATCAGCGAAAAGCGGTTCTCCAAATCGCACAGCAGCTCTTCTGCTTGCAACCAACAACTTGGCACTTGCAACTTGTTTTCCCTTGCAACTTGCAACTCAGAACTTGCAACTGATCTAATGAAAGGAAGGTGATTCGCCATGAATCCGGCAGTAAAAAACGAGAACGGACCTCTGGCAGGAGATCCGCTCTCAAGAAAAAGATATAAAAATACCCTACTAAATACTACCACTTTCAAACGGGAAAGGTCTAATTCTGTTTACCCTTTTTGCAACAGTGATATTACTTCGTCAATTCACGCAGAAAAAGCGTCAGGAATAGGACAGAATTTCTCTTGTCCATACATTTCCAGGCAATTAGCTCCTGAGAAATCGGAGAACGGAGAACGGCTGACGGAGAACCGTCACCCGTTCCCCTTATCCTACTCCCGAATCAAAGCCTTCGTGGAATGTCCTCACAGGTTCTATCTCCGCTATTTTGAAGGCCTGCCAGAAGCTCGGGGAGAGGGAAGAAAGCACAACGGGCTAATTCTAAGAGCTGTGTTCAACTCTTATCTCGGTAATTCTCCTACTCCTCTCCTCTTTGGAGAAAACCTCAAGAGGGATATGGAACAGATCGAATTCGGAGTGCAGTTTCTCAAGAGCAAAGATGTCGTTGCCCTCAATATCCCCTTCGCTCTGGACAGATTCTCCAATCCCGTACCATTCGATGAACCGGAAGTCGTGTTTAGGGGAGTGGCGCAGGCGGTCTATAAAGACGAGCGGAAAGACGTCCCTCGTCCTTCGTCCCAGAGCGTGGACCCGTCCTTCGCGAGAAACCATGAAGCGGACTTCTTCGTTTCTCATCCCGAAAACGGAGCTAAGAAGAGCCTTGAATCTGCTTTTCTTGGTCTTTCGGAGGACGGAGGACCGGGGACGGTCAACCCGGCTCTTACCCTCTGCCACTTTAAAGCAGGCTTTGGCGATCCCGACTGGGAGAGGCTTCTTATATACGCCTGGGCTTTATCGAGAGGGGGATATAACATAGGCAGGATCGAATGGGTCTCTCTTTCTGCAGGTGCTTCCTTCTCGAAAGAGATAACGAAAGAGAACCTCGAAGAGGCGGGGATCAATCTATACGCCTGGATAAACCAGATCCTTCAGAGCGACTTCACGCCTGAAGCCGGAGACCACTGCTCTTACTGCCTGTATCATTCACTCTGCCCTCTCATGGAGAAGCTTGGAGAGGATCTCACGATAAGTGACAGTGACTCTCTTAAGAAGACCCTTCAGAAGACAGTAGCCTTTCAGGAAGGGGCGAAGAAGATGAAGAAGCTCGCGGATGAATTCATAGACAGGGAAGGGATAGGAAAGGTTGAGCTAAATGGCTATGAATACGCGAGCGATGAAGCCCCAACTCAAATCAGGCTTCTGGATAGAGAGGCAGCTCTGGATACTGTCGTCGGGCTTCCAGATCCATTCAAATTCATCACGTTCAAGAACCTTTCGGAGCTGGTCGACTATCTTCCCGAAGATGCCTACGAGAAGAAAGAGAAGCTGAAACCGGTGAGGAGGTTTCGAAGAGCCGCTGAGCGCTGAACGCTGGGTAGAGCAAGGACCCGCTGGGAAGATATCAAAAAGCCGCTCATCGCGCTGGTGGCTGGGGTATGGGGTAGCGGGTTCGTAAGATCTTGACCTACCCCAAGAGAGTTAACGGTTTACCGTTGACGGCGTGGTTACAGATAAAGGGTAGCGGGTTCGTAAGATCATGACCGACCTTCTGAGTCAGCAGCTGACAACGAAGTTTCTTGCCGGGTAGCGGGTACGTAAGATCTTTACCTACCCCAAGAGAGTTAACGGCTTATAGAGAGGACAGAAGAGCGGTTAGGCCATTGAATCTGCCCTTTTCGGAGAACGGTGGACCGTTGACGGACAACTATTTCTATGGAGGTTTTCGTATGAATTACATAGAACTGATTAACAACTTCTGGATAGCGAACAAGATACACAAGTTCAACTCTCTCGAGACGTCTCTTTATTTCTTCATACTAGATTACGCCAACAACGCTAGATGGCCCGAGAGTTTCATAGTTCCAAACGGAATCATTCAGAGTGTTTTCTGCTGCACCAGAGACCAGCTCATAAGAGCAAGGAGGAAACTGTGTAAATTCGGTCTGTTGTCGTATGAAACGGGTGACCGACATAACCCGGGAAAATACACAGTAATGGCGCACCCGACACCTACCCGTGACCTACCCGAGGTCGACACAAGACCTACTCAAGACACACCACCCTGCGATCTTATGAAAGCGTCTGTTCATGAACAAGAGAATAGCGTCATTAAAGATGAGACCATACCCGAGACCTACTCTAGGCCTACTGGAGACCTACCGGAGGCCTACCCGACGCCTGCTAGTAATATAAACAAAACTAAACTAAAGAAAAGTAAAGTAAACAAAACAAGAGAAAAAAACATTCTTTCTCCTTACGGAGAAACGAAAGCTTTGCTTTCGCAATCAACGGAAAAAGGGGTTAAGAATGGAGAGAAAGAAGAGATTTCTGAAATTACAAAAGTCTCTCTTGTGCAAACAGAGTTGGAGAATGATTCGCAAGAGCTTCTTCACGGAGACACTCCTCCCGGCGAAGTGGCCGTTTCCGAAATCAAATCGAACGGGAATGAACAATTGCGTCAAGGCGAAGGCGGACCTCCTGAAGAAGTTTCGGCGGAAGGTTGTCTGATTGTTCCGCTGTTCGAGAAGAATTATCCGGACAGGGAAGATGCAGAGCAAGAGGATTTCTCCTATCTCGAATCCTGTTCGAGGTACGAGAGAGACGTTATGGAGACATGGGAGGCGATAATAGGGCCCTTCGAGAGGGATTGGATTCCTCTCCTGAGAGAAGCCCTCAATAAATGCTATCCCTCCCAGATAAAGACTGCGATTATCGCTATGGACAGATCGAAACACGAAGTCCTCGAAGAGATAGGCTTTGAATATCTTATGCAGCCTCTTCTAAGGGGCGCATTCGGAAGGAGAGCGAATAGAAATGGAAGAAAAGATTGGAGCGATTCTGGATCGTTTAGAGATCCTATCGAAAAGTTCAAGAATCCCGCAAGAGAAAAGCCCAAGACACTCGAAGAGCTCCTCAAGTACACCGTGTAGCAAAGACGGGGCGATAGAAGAGTGCATGAGAAACTGTCCCGGCCCGGAGAAGTGCCCTTACGGGGGATATATAGTCTACGCCAGTGAAGACCCACGTTACAGCGACCTCATGTACGAATGCTCGATATACAGGGAATTCAGGAGGGTAAGGGAAAACATGGAGAGGCTGATAAAAGTTCTTCCCAAAGGACTGTGGGAGAGAAGACTGGACAACTTCATCCCCGAAGACGGAGTGACCGAAAGGGCGCTCGACCTCTCGAAGAAGTACGTGAGACACAGGGCGTGGAAGATAGGGTCGAACTTCATCCTTCTCGGAGGCTACGGCACTGGAAAGACTCACCTCGCTGCCGGCATAGCGATAGAGGCTGTCAATATGGGAGATACGGTAGCCTTCATAACGGCTCCCTCCTTGAAGATCGGAGACTTCAAGACGGTCTCCGAGAAGATACAGGAGTGTTCGGGGGTTGACCTTCTCGTTATTGACGACCTCAGCAACGAGACAGAGAACAAGATGACAACAGACAAGATATTCGAACTGATAAACCACAGGTATGAACAGGGGGCGGGAACGATAATCACCTCCAACCTGAACTTAACTGATTTCGATGGAACCGTGGGGGCAAGAATCTTCAGCAGGCTGGAAGAGAGAACAGCGATCATGCGGCTGGAAGGAGTCAGCTCTTACCGGGAGAAGAAGAGGGAGAGGTATGTGGCATGGACGAGAGATGAGTTCCAAGATGCAAGTTCCAAGTTGCAAGAAAGAAGAACTGTACAACAGAAGGGATCTGGAACTGCTCATGAGCCTAGCTCCGCTGAA
>NZ_JWIM01000071.1:0-45994 GCF_002896535.1 Mesotoga sp. B105.6.4
ATGAGAAAGAAAGGAATACACACTTCAACCCAGGAGATACAACAAGCGATAAACTCACTCAAAGTGATGAAGTTCAGCCATGGTGAGCAAAGTTACTACATGAAAGCCAAATCACTACCCCTTGCTTCGAAGATTCTTTCATTAATGAAGATAACACAACCCGACAAGGTAACGCCTCAAGAAGAACTCACTCTCTGAATACAGAGTTTGTAGTGGCAAAATTCTTCGTTTCCGAAAATGCTTTGGCTTGTTCAGCTGTTTTCAGAAGATTAAGTGATAAACTCAAGAGAAGGGCGTATTTCTTTCTTTAATTCAGTCTAGCATCAGCGGAATGAAAAGCACTCGAACTCCAAGGGTTTAGAAATTGAGATTTCATGGTCATTTAATATCATTTCTCATCGATGAACTGTATACTTTTAGACACTGATCTCATAATCCGCCTCTGGAGAATTTTTTGGTGAGATTGCTTGCACTGATGACTCTCTGAAGGGACTTCGACAAAGCATTTTAATCCGACGCATTGCCGCAAAAGTTACATTATGTGTTGAATGCCAGGCATAGTGAAGGAAAATAAAGTATATTTAGAATCTATATTAGTACTTTCGCATATAGGTTACTATAACGCATACTCTTATTAACTTTCGAAAGGTTCCCGCACTTCTCAAGCTTTTTCCGGCGAACCGTTGGCCACTGACAGATGAGGATTATCTTCATGGGAACGTCCATTGTGCCCAGAACTGCCCAGCAGTGCAACAGTGCTTTTGTCGAACTGGGGAATGGGGAAAGCTTTTTATTCGAGTTCGGCTAAGGCGTTTGTCAAATTAAGTCGTCGGCATCCCACCCTAACGTTTGGACAAGGTGTTTTTGCTCATATGCATGGAGACCCTGTCGGTAATCCTATTACTCTCTATTGTTTTGGCCCGCCTCAAAATCGGAAGCCTCCGCTGTAACTCTATGGGCCCTCCGGCGATGCGTACTCTCTTTTCGAGCGGCTTAGGCAGGACTGCCTTCTTCGCCAGCTTCAGAGCAAGGCTTCTTCTCAGAAGCCACATATGAAACGCAGTCAGCTGAGAAGTAGTATCATTGCATCAAAGAGATGTCTTGCGGAGGCAGGTTCCGCTCCTTTGAAAAGTCGATCACATCGCGGAAGAAAGAGGGAAAGATCATGTTCATAACGGATAATGTGAACGTCCCCACCGAGCTTATCAGGGCCCAGGAGGAAGGCAGGCTCGTCGTCTTTGCTGGAGCCGGCGTTTCGATGGCCTCCCCCTCGAACATTCCAGGCTTTGTTGACCTTGCGAAAGCCGTCGCGAAGCGATACAGGCAGAAGTATTACGCGAGGCAGCAGAGAGTCCAGCCGCCCGACGTCTTTCTCGGAAGCCTGAACCCGAAACGGGAAGAAGAGGGCGTCCACGAAATCGTCTGGCAGATCATGAGTGAAGAGAGTTCCAAGCCATCGGAGCTTCACAGGCTGATCCCACTTCTATTCAAAGGCCCTCACGACCTGAAGATCGTTACGACCAACTACGATGCCCACTTTCTCACAACCATCAGGGAGTACAAAGATAGATATGCGGGTTTTGAAACCTTCAGAGCTCCCGCACTTCCAAGAGGCGACGATTTCAGGGGAATCGTTTATTTGCACGGAAACGTAGAGCAGGACGCAAGATTGTTGGTAGTTACCAACAGAGACTTCGGAAGGGCATATCTCACAGAGGGCTGGGCTAGAGACTTCTTGCGCGATCTCTATCTCTCCGACTACACGATTTTGTTTATAGGTTACAGCCACAGGGACACCATTGTTGATTATCTGGCCAGAGGTCTGGACATAAGGCAGTCAAACAGATACGCTCTCGTCAGCGCTAGCGATGCAGAGAGATGGAAGGAAATCAACGTAATCCCCGTTTCATACCCGCTCGTGCCCGAAGAAGCAACTGCCCATCTCGAGCTTCAAAAGGCACTCGAGAAGTGGACCTCTCTCGCAAGTTCTGACCTGAACTGTCATACCGAGAGAATCGGCAGGTTCGTCTCCAAAAAGCCCGGCCAAGATAGGAAAGCAGACAGTTACCTGACATACTGCCTCAATCGTGAGGATCTCACGAAGGTCTTCTGCCGTTTTGCAAATGACTTCGACTGGGTGCGGTGGCTCGATTCAAGGGGACTTCTCGACAGCCTCTTCAATGAAGACGGCCCACTTGACGAGATTGAGAGAAACCTTGCCGACTGGTTCGTTAAGACAGCCTTCGAAAGTTCAGATCAGGAGCACCTTACCTTTCTGGTCTCAAGAAACTCTCCGCTGAACCCATATCTGGTCTCCTCAATCGTCCAGTATCTCGCTAATAATGAGATAGAGAAACCGGGCGACTTTCTGGCGGAATGGCTCAACCTGATTCTCAACAACTGGCACAAACACGACACACCCGATCAAGCTATGCTCGAAGCTCTGAAGAAGGTCGAAATAACTGAAAATCCCTGGATAATAACGAAGACAATTCAGAACTTCTTTTCTCTATCCCAGACGGGAAGAGAGGCGACGCTTTCTCTCTTCCACAGACAATACGACCTTGAACCCCTTGTAACGACTGATTGCCTGAAGAGGCTCTGGTCGGAACTGCTCGAACCGAACCTCGCCATCCTTTATGAAGACATACTGTCGATCCTTACCTCCCAGCTTATGAAAGCGGTCGCCGACATGTCTGTTTTGAACAGTACCTTGAGAGAGCACGACAGCATATGCGGCGCTAGGAAAGTAATCGAAGAGAGCGAAGGAGAGGCGGGGCCCGAATGGCTCCACATATTCATAGATATGATGAGAGACACTATCCTCTTCCTTATAAAAACCGATGACAAGAACAGGGAGTTCTATTACGAATGGTGGCGGAGATCCAAAGCTCCCATCTTGTGGAGAATCCTGTTGTACGCCGTATCGGAAGATCCATCATGCTCGGACGACTACCGTGTCGGGATCATTCTAGACAACGGGTGGCTGACTAATCCGGTACTGAGAGTGGAAATTGCAAAGATCATCAGAAACTCGCTTCGGGCAACTTCTATATCTCTCAAGAAAATGGTCGTTGAAACCATCGAAGCCGAAGCAAGCAAAGAGAGCAAAGCATCGGAACATAGCGATGGACTGAGACTAGATCCTCTTATCGAAGAGATTCTTTCAATTACTGAAGAGTTGCCAGTCGACTCCCCCGAAATAAGAAGGCTGATCGAAGCGCTTGAAGAGAAAAACAGCAATCCCACCAGACAGTAATACGATAGCGCACTAACCGCAGCTTGAAGCAGAATCCGGCGAAGCATGCGGCATCAACTCCAAGCACAATCTGATACCTGAGTTCTTTGTCGACAAGAGCGATAGTGAGGGTGACCGTTATGATGTACCCAACAGTACTTTGCAGACAGCCTCGGAAATCCTGAAAACATTGAAATTGAGGAGTTGAAACGCTTGTTGTCTGACTTCCGAATTACTGCGGTATCGAACGCGAAGAATAATCAGCCCGGAAAATACTCCCCGGGCCGGCAATCGACTGAGAACAGCTAGGTCTTCTTGCCCTTGTCCATATAAGCGACAAGGATCATTGCGGCGCCGCCGATCCACTTGAAGATGACGTGCCAGAGGGGCTCTACAACGGTCGAGATATTTAGTGAAGCTAGCAGAGCCATGACCAGCACCACAACACCGGCGAGCATCAATACCGTTCTTGACATAATGATCACCCCTCCTGTTTACAGGCATCTGGTAAAATCTTGACTCCATCTGCCATCGTGATTTTATCACAACTTTGCGCAAGAAAGACCGTTTCCGTAGAGAACATCTCTCTTTCGCTTTCCGGATAACGATTATTGGTTCGCCATTCACTTGTATCTGTCCCTTTCAGTGCTAAGATCTAGATCAGAGTATGCCTAGAAGGCTCTTGCCATTTTTTTGGAGGCGAATCATGAATGAGACTATAGAGTGGCTCCTTGAAGGTTCTACATGGGTTGAGTACAAGACCAGACTGGATCTCCTCTTTCAGGATAAAGAGAACGAAGATGTCATTGAATCACGAAAGAGAATGCTCCACTGTCCGGAGATAAAATCGTTGATCGCCGAGCTCCAAGACTGGCCAGGCTCTGTCCTTACGAGCCACAAGAATGCCGGACACTTGATTCACAAATTGACATTTCTAGCCGATCTTGGAGTAAGAAAAGATGATCCCGGGGTTGAAGAAATCATTGAGAAGATACTTGAGCATCGCTCTTCACAGGGTCCTTTTCAGATTCTCATGAATATTCCTGTAAAATTCGGCGGTTTGGGAACGGATCACTTTGCATGGGCGCTTTGTGATGCTCCGGTAATACTTTATTCGCTAGCAAAAATGGGACTTCAAGAGGATGCACGAGTGCTGATGGCTGTAGAATACCTTGCAAAACTGGTAAGAGACAACGGCTGGCCATGTAACGCATCACCAGAACTCGGAAGCTTTCGCGGACCTGGAAGAAAGGAAGACCCTTGTCCCTACGCCACTCTCATAATGACAAAGCTCCTTCTCGAAATCCCCGAGTTCAGGAGAAGCAATAATGTCTCGCTCGGCGTGGAGTCTCTTCTTTCGCTCTGGGAGAGGAGAAGAGATTATCATCCATACATATTCTACATGGGTACCGACTTCTCGAAGTTGAAGTGTCCGGAAGTCTGGTTCGATATACTCCATGTACTCGATGTTGTCTCAAGGTCATCCACAAAAGTTGATGACCATCGCATCAATGAAATGATAGAAATAGTGGAGTCAAAACGTACCTCTTCTGGGAGATTCATACCCGAATCAGTCTGGATGGCCTGGAAGAACTGGGATTTCGGTCAAAAAAAGGAACCTTCTCGCTGGCTTACACTCCAGGTATTCAAGATACTCGGGAGGTACAGAGCTGGTGGCCCGGATTTCTCACGCATATTGACGGACAACGATGAGGGTGGCTCTTAGGAGCCTTTTTCGTCTTGCTCAATTTAGGCGAAATTCACCCTTTTTCAGTCATCTTTCCTTAGCATTCTTTTGGTTCAGTTACGATCTTCAATCCCGATGCGAAATCAACCTCTCTTGTATGACCATCCGCGGTAAATCATCTCTCTTGCAAACTGGAAAAACCGACTAACCCTTGGTGCTATACTCAGACGTATGACTTCAAAGGAGGTGTAAGCATGTTCAGAAAGATCCTGATTGCGGTAATCGTTTTGTCATCGGTATTGGTCTTTTCTACTCAGTTCAAGCGTACGGTAGAGGACAAAATCGTAATTGAACCAGGTGGTAACGCGGTAATTACCCGTACTGAATATGTCCCATCCTCTGATCTGGCAAAAGTATACATTCAGCACAGTGAAGCCCTTTCCGATCGCGAAGTGCGTGAAGAGGTTTTCAGTAACTTCTATGACGAAATCTCCAAGGGCTACTTCTTTCTCTACGCATCCGTACCTAACTTTGGAGACAGAGACATAGACATATCGGTCGATAAGAACGGCAACTACAAGAGTGTTATTACTATGAAGGTAAGCGGGCTAATCAAGCAATCGAAGGAGTTCCCGGGAAGTTACGAGTTCTCGAGCAAGAATTTCTCTGAAGAGAAGATAATGCTCAAGTACTTCGAAGACCTGATAGACGGTAAAGCATTTGAGACTGCCTTCCTAGGCTCCTCCAAGAACTCGCTCATTACTACAAAGACAACTACAATCGTTCTTCCGGAGGGATCGGAGATCTTCGAGTTACTATCCCCTCACGGCGACAAACCTCTAAAAGATTGGTCAATAGATCTGGGTGGGGGCACGAAGTTCAAGGCAAGTCTTACCTATGACAAAAATACGCTCACCCTTAAGGAAGAGACCACTACCGGAGGCGGTTCGCCAAGCAACCTAGTGAAATCCGACAACGAAGATCTAATGGAGAAGCTGAGAGATTATGCTGCCTTCACCGTTGTTTTCAAGAGTTCGAAAACTCGCGCGTTGACCGAACCGAAACCTTATGTCTTCAAAGAAGATTATTCCGGTTCGTGGAGCTTCTATGTTTCACATACATTCTCGAACGAGTTTTCGTACCAAACCTTGACAGTCGAGCCCGGATTGACCGTCAGCTTAACATTCGGTACATCACTTCTGTGGGAGCACGAATGGAAGAAAGTCAGCTGGTGGAAATACAAATACGTCTTGAAGAAATTCCAGACAACTGTAAGTTTCAGCCCTTCATTGACGCCGTTCATTGAGGTCTCATCCGGAGCGGCGATCACAAAGAATTGGACAAAGAACATAACAACCAAGACCAAGTGGATAACCTTCTGGGTATCTTGTGTTCCGGTAACACTCGTCATGGAAGTCAAGTTCGATGCGAACGCTGAAGCTGGTATTTCCGGTGTAATAGGCTTCAATGCGTCGACAACACTCTCGGCAAACACAACGCTAACGGTCACGTATCAGAACGGTTGGAGCAAGAACGTTTCGTACTCAGCAAACTACTCTGGTCTCCAATTCAACGCGAACGCAAAAGTGAATGCCTGGGCCAAAGGCTCTCTCCCGCTAACTCTATCGGCATATGTCTACTATATCGCCGGTCCTTTTGTCCAGTTTGTCCCGTGGCTGAAAGGTGAAACCATTGCCTCGGCTGGAAGCACAACACAGGTAGGCTACAAAGTTACAGCAGGCTTCGACGTAAATGGCGGAGTGCACATGGCCGGATGGTTGAAAGACCTCTGTGACGGGATTCCAGACGTAAGTTACACATTCTGGAATAAGAGCTGGACTATTGCCAACTCGACCATCACTTTCTAGCTGCGAGTTGGCAGATAGAGGGCATTCAAGATTCGAAAGTGAAAGCGGTAGTCGGTTGACGTTACTCCTTTCACCTATAAGAGAAACCAACCAGTAGCCACATCTTTCTTTTGAAAACCTGCGTTTGACTTGCCGTTTTGTATAGTGATATCATTAGGTGCGTTTGCTGCAGACTGAAACACTTCAAAAACAAAGACGGGTCCACCAGGAGTTACCTGCAACTCGTAGAGAATATACGAGTGGGGAATAAGACTAGACAGAGAGTTCTGGTTAATCTGGGGAGAGTAGATGATCTCCAAAACAGTGGCCAGATAGATAGGCTAATTGAAAGCCTGAAGAACTTCTCTACGAAAGAATGGATTAGAAAAGAAGCCCTTAATGTGAATCAAACCTATCTGTGGGGACCTGTTGTTATCTTCGAGCAGTTATGGAAGGAACTAGGTATTGAAAGAGTCTTGAGGAGACTGTGTTTGCTGCAGAATATAAAACAGGAGACTGCTGGGAGATACGGATGCCGTTAGCGATTACGTTGAGGCTATATTCGCTATGGTACTTAACAGACTTGTCGAACCGAGATCGAAGAGAGGAGTAGACAAGTGGGTAAACAAGGTTTACAGACCTGAGTTCGAGCAGCTGAGTCTCCACCATTACTACCGTGGACTGGATTATCTTGAGAAGTTCAAGGAAGAGGTGGAGGAAGAGCTATTCAGCAATGTGAAGACTCTCTTCAACTTGAATCTCGATCTAGTCTTCTGGGACACAACCAGTATATACTTCCATGGAGAAGGACCCGACCTGTCATTTTATGGTCGTTCTAAGGATCACAGATCTGATTGCAAGCAAGTGGTGATGGGGGTACTAATGACGAAGGATGGTTTCCCTGTTGCTCACCAAATCTTTCCTGGAAACACTGCTGACACAGATACCTTCAGGATAGCTCTTGAGGATATACGAAGAAGATTCAACATAGACAGGGTTATAGTAGTAGCCGATAGAGGAATGATAAGCAAGACGAGGGTGAAGGGACACATAATGATCTGTTCCCTTGCGCTTGTAATGGAGACTGCCTTATGTAGAAAGCTTCAGATTGGAAGTACTTTCTCTTAAGCAGAAATACTTGAAGACTTGAAAGAGATAAGGGCAGTTGAGTTAACGGTAGAAGGCAAACGCTTTCTTGCAAGAACTAAAATGATGGGCAATGCTTACGACGCTTTCAAATCACTCAAAATAAGACCACCGGATCTACTCAAAGAGATTGCATAATTGACCACTGTGGTGGTACGTCTGTTTTTCTTTTCATTTTTCCCCTTGTTTAGCTGTTTTTAGATTACTCGCTGTCGAAGTTGAGTTAGAGCTATCGATAAGAATTGGGTGTCTATTTGCACATTGCGGGGAGAGTCTTTGCCTCCCATAGACGGGCTGGGCACCTAACTAGTCAATGCGTTGTAGTGGGTGCCTTCTCATCTGTTCGATTCGACAGCGGTTGGTTCGTTGATTGAGTCTATGAAAGCCTATGAGGAAGAGTTTGCTTTTGTCAGGTTTATGAGAGCGAACACCATGATGATTACAGCAACCGCCAGTCCTATTGATAGCGCTATGCTCACTTTGTTTTGCACTCTGCCCCAGTCGATTTTCGACATCTCATCACCCAACATTAGTATACCATACTCTCTCAAACAAGCTCACGATCCGTAGCTATCGCTGTATGGCTATAATTATCATCAGGATTGAAATCAACGCATTTGAGCCCGGAGAATTAAAGACTACGGTTATACAAAAAAACCACCAAGGCATTGCCGATGTCCTGGGGGTTTGTCGGGTTCAGTCTTCGTCCTCGCTCTTTCCCAGATCCTCGTCGAAACTGTAGAAGGTTTCATCCCAGTAGTCGATCGGGCAGATCTCGTCTTCGGACTTGAATACATTCCCCGATCCAACGACCTTGCCGTTGAATTCTTCGCCCCCACACTCGCACTCGGTACATCTGTTGAGGTAAAGATCGAGTCCGTGCCAGATGTTGTCGTGGAAGAGGTTGTCTTTGAGTGTGGTTGTGGAAGATGAGTTTATAAGTATTCCGTTTTCGACGTTTTTCGTGACTATGTTTCCCACAAGAGAACCGGTTGCGTCTCCACCGAGCGAAACTCCTATCGTGTTTCCTGTGAATGTACAGTTCTGGATCTGGTACTTGATATCGTTGGTTAGGCTTATCCCCACTCCGTTTCTTTCGAATACGGAGTTCTCTGCAATCACTGTTGCGCTGCCATATGCGTAGATTCCTGCGAGTCTGGTTTCGAGATGATCTTCATTGTCCATTCCGAGATAGCAGGTTATATGTGAGTCGATTACTTCAAGGGTCATTCCGGTGCCGCTGAAAGAGATTCCGAATCTTCCGCCCGCAATGAAGGAGTCTACTATCTTGCCCGAGGACCTCGATACGTTGATTGCCGCGCCGCTCGAAATGAGAGTGACGCTCTCGATCGAGAAATTTGCAGCGCCCCTGACAAATATCCCGAGATCCTTTCCTTCTTCGGGTGTTATTATAACCTCGTCTCTGGACGATCCTATAAGCTTGATCTCCTTGCTTACAGTCAGACCCTCTCTGTATGTTCCGGGGAGAATCATCACCATATCTCCGGCCTTCGCGTCATCTATTGCTGCCTGTATGGTTGAGTACTGGCCGTCCGGGTCGCCGACCACCAAGATGCCGGCCTCGCCTTGTCCAAGGCTGATCGAGCTTATTACAAAGCATACGAGCAGCACAAAAAGAAGCTTCTTCATGGTAACACCTCCGTCTACTTCTGATCTTTAGTCTAAACCATCTACATGAAATAAGAGAGAACTGTCACTAATAGGGTGTTAAGCATTGCTATCGAGGCGTGGGGTCTTCATCGAAGCGGTGTGTCGGAAAAGGGAATGAGTCCTTCCCGCGAGCCGATTTCGACAATGCAGGTGCTAGAATTTCTTGTCCTCTTCAATGCATGGATGAAGAAAGACTTTCGCTCCATTGTATTTGGGAGGAGAGCAGCAAACTGGAGATGGGGGTGCATCTCGCTCAGAACAGTCATCTGTGAGATCTAATGACATTACAGCGATAGGAGCTCTTCTCGTTGACTGGAACGCTTTGATGAGAGCATGGTTGCAGACGGGCTTCAAGGTGCACACTCTCCACCGCTCGAGCGGGGATTGAAGATCAAGAGCACAGATGAGCGTATTCTCAGGTATCGGTGATATTTTTGAGACTTAGGACTAGACGATCGAACTCCAAAAAAGAAGATGAGGTAGAGATGAACTTCGATACGGGGATTAGGTAGTAGGCGCGAAGGCGCTAATCGAGAGTAGCGTTGCAGGCGGGCATTCTTTCTAAAGCAAGGATCGAGATGAAACTTAAGCAAGGGACGAAAGTGAGAGGACAGGAGTTTCATGGAATGTGCTTCGGATGAAAGTTATTTTGCAGAGGGGGCGAAGAGATGAAAAAGATAATTCTGTCAATATTATCTTTGGTCGTTGTGTTGCTGTTGCTTTCGGGTTGTTTCATTTTAGGCCCGACGATAAAGGTGAGTGGACTTGTGAGCGATTTCGAGAAGTATTGGGAAGCGGAGAACTCTGTAGAGCTTGCGGGGCTGTACACAAATCTGGCCGTAATAAACACGGCGTCCAAATCGCACTCGGAGATCATCGATGCCTATTCAAGCAGATTTGAAGGAAGAAACGTCATTCACTTCAACAGGACGAGCAACGTTGACGTTGATTTCAACGAGGGAGTCACGGAAGCCAGAGTGGAATTCAGCGTAGAAATCAAATGGAATTCCGGACCGATTGACTACAGGACTTACATCTGGAGGATTAAGAACGAATCTGGCAAATGGCTCATTTCCAGATCCAACGAGTATTGATTTGTGCTTTCAAGAGAAACGTCCTTCTATAAGAGCCGCTTAACGCTGGAAAGAGCAAAATACGTTAACCGTCAGCGGTCCTCCGCTCTCCGCTGGAGCCAGAGAAGACGCTTTGAGTTTTAGAAGAAGCTTCGCGCTAAGAGCCGTTATTGGTGATACGTAGTTGGTGGTTGGCCAAGAGCAAAGAGCTAGAGTTCCTATCGAGCAAAGAATGGTGGAATCTGGTTTGTCAAAACCAGCTCAGTTCGTCGGCCTTACAATTTTCTGGTCTGGGTGTGCCATGCTCTGGAAATATGACCTTGACCAAGAACAAAGAACAGATCCTCGCTCTGCTCTGGAACGAAGAACAGATCTTTCCTCTTGGACACCCAACGGAGAACTTCTTCTCATCCAAGCGATAAGCGAACAGCGGTTCTTTGGAGCGATCGCTGGCTTTTAGGCCGCGAAGCGGAACTTGCCTCGCCAAAGGCGAGACTGGCCAGGCGAAGCCTGACTGGCCACCGAAGGTGACTGACTTTTCTCTCGCCTTCTCGTGAGCGCAGCGAACATCTCGACAATGCTCTTTCTCAATATGATCTTATCGGAGGACGGCTCTTCAAAGCGCACAGCGTCTTCTAGCAAGCGGATCTTTCAGCGTTCAGCGAAAAGCGACTCTTACATTCGAGATCCCGATCAGTTGCATATCGGGATGACAAATGTTCTTTTTCGTGATTTTTACATGATCCCGGTCAGAATGTTGGGCTTCCCGTGAGCACAGCGAACATCTCGATTTTGCGGATTCTCCCCCTATATACAGTTTTGTATTGCCCTTCGCTGGATTTCATTTCTTTGTTGTGAAGCTCCATATTGGGCCGGCTACGCCAGACGACCCCTCGTTTCTTGCAACTATCTTCCAGTAGTATGTTGTGTTGGGCGAGAGACCGCTCTTGGTATAGCTGTTAGTAGTTCGATTCGATATGAAAAGAGTGGGATTGTGAGCTGTAGAGAGGTAGAGATCATATAGTACCGGATCTCCGTCGGGGTCTCCGCCTTCCCAGGACAGGGTCACCTCGAAGTTCGTATCCTTTGCACCATTTGCCGGGAAAGGACTTGACGGGACGTTGGGGAACGACTTGACCGTTATCGTGAATGTCTTGTCAGTAGACAATCCCTTTTCATCTTCCGCCCTTACTGTCACTGTGATGTTGCCGAGAGGCCCGCTGACTGTCCACTCGTAAAGGCTCCCTGTAATGGTTCCTGGTCCTCCTATTAGCTTGTACGATATAAGATGGCCGTCCGGGTCTGAGCTGTACTCGGCAAGGTTGATCTGAAAGTGCTCTCCAATATTCTTGACAATCGTTTCTACAACTCCCCATTCTGGCTTGCCATTCTTGATAGGACAGCCTGTAAGAAAGAAAAAAACAAGTGCCAAAACCACTATCAGGCGAACATTCTTCATCTCATTCTCCTCCACGATCCGAATTAGGAGATGAAATCAATAGTTCGTCCGAAAAGTGAGTACCTATCTACCAAACATCTCCCTATTGATTCTAGAACGGAGCTGGTCGATTCAGTCTCTAGCGGCCAGACTCTCTTCTTGAGAATTCTTCGGAAAAAAGTGCGAACACTTCTTAGTTCGTTTCTGTACGTCTCCATGTGTGGTATAAACGGAGTAGCGGGAGTCGCAGTGCGTGACAACAGAGCTATTCGGTTGTCTGATCATCGTATCATGTGGATAATGATGATTGGTCTCTTCGTGATTAAAAGTCGCTGGTGATATAATTATGGTGCAAATATCTTAACGTCTAAATAGGATAGGTGGAGGTGTTTTATGCTTAAGAAAGGATTGTTACTGGGTGTTTTTGTGGTTCTGTCAGCTTTGATGCTTGCCGGAATCGTTGGTGCAGTGGCCGAGATTGATAAGTACGGTAACGTTCATACGAATATTCCGATGGAAGCAGTTGTTTATGCCGCCATTGAAGCTGGAGATCTTGTTTACGTGACTATGGGCACTACAACGATCATGGTTCCATTCGTAACTACATACGGCGATGTCGACAGGGGACAGCCGCTGGCAAGGTATTCCGGCGACCATGTTCTTCTGGCCATCAACTATGGCAATTTCGGTCAGACTTACGGACTTGCCGTTGGAGATCCTCTTAATATGGGGCTTATTGAGAAGGGGGCCTATAGGGACGAATTGGAGATCAGACACCTTGTAAGAACGGATGTAAGGGATGATTATGCTAGCGATGAGATCTTTGCAAACTTCAGGGAAGTAACGATTGGAGAGATCGCACCCGGTAAGCTATACAGATGTTCCCATCCTTCAATCAGCGATCCCAGGTCGCCTTACGCATCGGCCCTAATAGAGCAAGCGGGAATCAGGACTGTAATCAATCTCTCCGATTCGGACGAAGAGCTTGCATCGAACTGGGAGTACTCGGAGTATTACAAGGCAATCGGTGAAGCCGGAAACCTGATAAACCTAAATATGGGAGTAGATCCTCTTGCTGAAGACTTCGCGAAGAAACTTGGAGAGGGCCTGAGGTTCATGATCTCTCACGAGCCGCCGTATCTGATCCACTGCGTTGAAGGCAAGGACAGGGCCGGAATCGCCTCCGCTCTGCTTGGAGCGATTATGAACGCAAAGACCGACGAGATCTACGCGGACTATGTCAAATCCTATGAGAACTACTACAATGTGAAGCAGGGAACGGCAGCCTACGATGCAGTGAAGAAGATTATCGCCGATCTCTTCGTTCTTATGAACAATGGCAATCCAGTTGACGATGTCAACGTCAAGAGCGTTGCGCTTGACTACCTGACGAAGAGGGCCGGTCTCACTTACACAGAGATCGCCGCTATTCAAGATATTCTAAGATAAATAGGATACTGAAGGTGTTATTATCGAGAGGCGGTGTTGAGCCGCCTCTTTTGATAGGATTTTGGTGGTGGCTTTATGTGGGATGCGTTGAATGAATTTGAGCTTTCGTTAATGAATTCGCTGAACTCGGCAATATCTGGAGAGGTAATGGATCTGTTCCTTTCATTTATGCTGTTTCTCGAAAGGGGGGCCCTCGTATGGATACTACTGACGGTCCTTCTCCTCTTCGACAAGAGGTTCCGCAGGGCCGGCTACATGACTTCGCTGGGGCTAGCGATAAGTCTGCTTGTTGCCTTCGTTATCCTTAAGCCCGTCTTCGGGAGGTTGAGGCCACTCGAGTTCATCGAGGGGTACGCGATAATCTTTCCGACTCCCGAAACTTACTCATTCCCATCTTCTCCGGTTACTATCTCATTTGCCTACACCGCCGTTCTCTGGAACAACGTCAAGATGCTCAGAGTCCCCCTTGTCCTTCTCTCTGCTTTCATAGCGCTTGCCGAAATATACGTCTATTTCAGTTACTTCTCGGACGTTATCACCGGGATTGTACTCGGAGCGCTATGCGGCATCATTACCGTCCGACTTTTCGAGAAGTATACAATTATCAAACCTGAGAATAACGACAAATCCGGAAACTTGCAGTAGTCACTCCACTCTTTCATCGATGCTTACCATCCGACTATGGCTCTAAATAGGTCAGTGTTGCCTGGAGCTAATCCCATCAGAGTACCGTGAAAGGTAAAAGCACAGGAAACGGCGACAACCTTGCCTCCGTTAACACTGGATGCGGCGACGAGCGGAATCGTGGCTGGCGTCTGTAAAACAGGAACCTGTTCCTCCCCGGCCTGAATATACGTTGTGAAAATCGCCGTCGTTTCTGCCCACATTACAACAGAAGCATTGTCTCCACGGTTAGTTTCGTTGAGTTCATCATCGCGATTTTCTGTGAAAGCGAAGAAGAAATAGAATGAGCGGCGAAGTTGTCTGAGGGTATCATGAGTTTGTTTCCGCCGAGGTTATTGACTGTATCCGTTACAAGCCCCCATACGAAGCCTATGCCGGTGCCGAGATGGACTTCAAGACCGCTCCGGTAATAATCGACGCCCTTGTAAAGCGAGCGAAGATTGGGCTTATGGGATTCACTCTTGCCGATGATAAGTATCTCTCAAGCATACGCTGGTGGATGAAGAACATGCGAGACTGGGAGATAGAGAAAGACTGGATAGTTCCTACCTACGGCACGATTCACTCAGTCGCAACGACAATAAGGGCATTCACAGAAGAGGGAGACGGCGTTATCGTACAGCCTCCTGTCTACAACAGGTATGAACAGGCAGTCAGAAGGACGAATCGAGAGATAGTAAGCAATCCTCTGATCTACAAAGACGGAAAGTACTCGATGGATTTCGACGACCTTGAGAGATGCATGAAGGTTGATAAGAACAGGCTTTTCGTATTGTGCAATCCTCACAACCCCATTGCGAAAGTGTGGCGGCCTTCAGATCTAGAGATAATCTCCTCACTTGCTCAAAGATATAACGTCCTTGTCTTCAGTGACGAGATATTCGGAGAGATAACCTTCAACGGCAATTCGACAATTCCTTACGCTAAGGTCGCTGGAAACGAAAGCCACTCGATAGTTGCGACCTCGCTGGGAAAGGTCTTCAATTTCACGGGCGTTAACAATGCAAATATGATTATCCCCGATTCCGAAACAAGAGATAAGTTCGGGGTTCAGCGGGATGCCGATCATTATGGAAGCATAGATCCTCTGACCCACGCGGCGGTATGTGCCGGATACGGACCGAAAGGCTCTGACTGGGTACGGGAGATGAAGAAATATGTTGCTGAGAACATAAACATGATCAGGGATTTCTTTAGAAGCAACATTCCAGATGTTAGAGTATCCGAAGTAGAGGGGTCCTTCGTGATCTGGATAGATTGGCGCGGCCTTCGGTTAGATGATGACGAACTGCAATCCTTTCTGCTTAATGAGGCATACCTCGACCTAGACCGTGGTATAAACTATGGAATAGGGGGAAAGGGATTCACACGGATGAACGTTGCTGCACCTAGAGGCAAGATAGAGGAATCACTAGGTTACCTTTTCGATGCAGCAGCAAGACGCGGATACGCATTATCTGAGACTTATAACAGGTGGAGGTGAAGATTGATTCTTATGAAGAAACTGATTGAAGACTACTTCGAGCAAAACAAAGGACTCATGATAAGAGACATTATGAGACTGATAAGAATAAAGAGCGACAGGGAAGAAGCGAAAGAGGGTAGACCGTATGGCGATGGGCCGGCGGAAGTACTGGCTGCAGCTCTGGAAATGGCATCTGAAATGGGATTTAGGACCAAGAATTACGACAACTACGTTTGTGCTGTCGATTTCAATGAACTCGAAAACAAGCTGGACATCCTGGCCCATCTCGATGTAGTACCTGGGGGAGACGGCTGGTCGGTTACGGAGCCTTTCGACCCAGTCGTCAAGGACGGAAAGCTTTACGGTCGCGGAACGATCGACGACAAAGGTCCTGCAGTAGCTGCTCTATACGCCATGAAGGCTGTAAGGGATCTTGACATCCCCCTAAAAGCCGGCGTCAGACTTATTTTAGGAACAGATGAGGAGTGTGGATCATCCGACATACGCTACTACTATGGAATCGAAAAGGAGGCTCCTATGACCTTCTCGCCGGATGCGAGTTTCCCGGTTGTGAATATAGAAAAGGGAGGGCTCCAGGGAAAGTTCGAATCCAGGTTTGAAGAGTCAACCGAGACTCCAAGGGTCGTAAGCTTCAAGGCAGGCATCAAGAGCAATGTCGTTCCCGGTGAAGCATCTGCGGTTGTCGAAGGAATCGATCCTGAAGAGATCAGAGATTACTGTGATGCCGTAAGCGAACTGAGTGGCATCTCGTTCAACTTAACCACTGAGGGGGAAAAGACTACAATCACGGCTAAAGGACTTCAAGGTCATGCTTCGACTCCAGATAAGGGGAGAAATGCTTTGACGGGTTTGCTGGAGGTCATCTCAAGACTCCCGGTTTCTCATAGTACCGGCTTTGAACGGCTGAAAGCTCTGAACTCAGTATTTCCTCACGGAGATTGGCTAGGTGAGGCTGCTGGCGTTGCGATGAGCGATGAACTCTCCGGCAAGCTTACAATAAGCCTTAATATGATGGATTACGATGGTTCAAGCCTCAACGGGACGTTCGATTGCAGGGCTCCTTTATGCGCAACGAAAGAGAACCTCCTTGACGTAATTAAGGCAAAACTGGCCGAGTATGGCATAGTTCTGCAAAACGATGATATAAAACCTCCTCACCACGTTCCCGGTGACTCGGAATTCGTCAAGACACTTCTTAGATGTTACGAAAACTACACCGGAAAGAAGGGATACTGCATCTCGATGGGAGGTGGAACGTACGTTCATCGACTGGAAAACGGTGTGGCATTTGGTTGTACTATGCCTGGAAGCGAGAACAATATGCACGGCCCCGATGAATTTGCAGTGATTGAAGATCTGCTGACCAGTGCGAAGATATTCACACAGGCGATACTTGAGCTTTGCGGATGAAGAGCAAAGGATCAGTTCCAAGTTGCAAGTTGTGAGTTGTGAGAACAAAAAACGAGGCTAGAGGTTGGTTGTAGGAAAGAGCGGAATAAGACGCGAGGCTGGCTTCGCTAGGAAGTGAGGCTCGCTGGCGCGAGGAAGTGATGCCCGGAAGGGAATCCGGGGAAGTGATGCTGGCGCTTACGCACCATGAGGCAAAAACCAAAGAAAAAGAGCAAGCAAAGTAAAGTAATCTGATCAGGACGAACTTACTTTGTCGGCTGAAGTGCTCCTGTTCAGGATCTGGTCTTATGGAAAATCGTGGTTGGGGGTCGGAGGTCGGGAATTGGTCAGGAGCAAAGAAAGCGGTTGGCCGTTGAACGGTTCTCCGTCCGACGAGGAAAACATGTTCTTCGTTCCAGAGCGAGGATTTGTTCTTCGCTTTTGGTCAAACCATTCATTCATAGAGTAGAGAGAAGGGGAAAGCAAACAGGCCAAATAAGGATCTGAGATCTTGAAAAGCCCTGAAGAGCACTTTAATCCCCTCTCGAGAGGGGTGTCGACGGCTCCATCGTCGACGGGGTGTGTTGAAACATCAAGAACGGGCCTCATGTTCAGCATGACGGAATTTGAGTTTGTTGTTCTGGAGTTTGCAACAGCCGATTTCGAGCGACCAGCGGGTTCACCGCTTTTAAGCGCACAGCGGCTCTTTCGAAGGACGAGTTCATGATCTGAGGAGAATGACCAGGGACGGCTCTGTCTTCGGCACTACGGAATCTTGGACCAATAACGAAGAACCTGGACTCACAGCATCGGAACAAACAGCCGCTCTTCCAAGAACAGCTTTTAACGCTCTTACCAGACCCTATACCCTATACCCCACCCCCGCTTGGCCCCTTGGCTGTGGCCTCCGCTTATGGAGATTGTGCGGATAGATGAATTCTCATTATTGAAACACCACATGATATTTGCTAGAACACAATCTCAATGCATTAGATACCTGGAATTCCAAGGATTACAGAGGAGATATGGGAGTTTTCGAACAAGTTATGAGTATCGTTATGTAAGGCTGTTATAATCGCTGAAACAGTTACTGATGAATGACTAAACTTGAGCTTGATATATCGTTTCGCGGCATTATACTATTCTTAGGATTGCTTCGCGGTCCGTGGGTGGAATCAATTTTGGAGATTTATGATTTCTTTTATTATTACAGCACCTTACAAAGAGGAGGGATATCATGTTGAGGAGTAAGTTCGTACTGATTGCGCTGATTCTGGTTTGTGTTCTATCCTTTGCAACCTTCAAAGATATCGCGGGCAGTCCGTATTCTGCTGCGATCGAAAAACTTCATGCCTCGGGAATAGTTGAGGCATTTGATGGGTATTTCTATCCAGCTGAGGCTCTTTCAAGAGCTGACGCGGCCGAGTGGATTGTCAAGACATTCAAATTGTCAACGATTCATTCGATGAAGATCGAAGAAGAGGTTGAGAAGAAGTTCGTCTACACCGATCCACTTGGTGTTATTGATGAGGCTTTCGTTGTTCCGTCTGCCAAAGATATCGTCGATATCGAAGGAGAGGAATACATCGAGGGGCTTATAAAGGTCCGTGCGGAAGAGGTGGTCAACGGAGAATATAGGCCGTTTGAACCAATAACCGCAGCTGAATTCGGACTTGCTGTAGCAAAGGTTCTTTTCGGAGTAGATGAGCCTTTAGATTATGAAGCAAAACTTAGAGAGCTAGTTTACGCACCTGCCGAGCTGCTTTCTCTTGACAGACCACTGAGAAGAGAGGAAGCTGCGCAAATCCTTTCCAACTTCGTAGAAAACCCAGACTTCACGATTATCACCATTCTGGCGACCGCAGATATTCATGGTCACATCGAGCCATACTTCCCCAGTGGGGCGAAATATCCCGTCGGAGCGGTTGAGAAAATGGCATACTTTGTCAACACCGAACGCGCAATGCAGCCCAACCTTCTCCTTCTCGACGTAGGAGATGCTCCCTATAACACAAATGTTGCCAATCTTTTCGAAGGTGAACCTGTAATAAAGATAATGAACATGATGGGTTACGATGCGATGGTACTCGGCAACCACGACTTCGATTTCCCATTCAACGTTATGGAAAGAAACAGCCAGCTTGCGAATTTCCCATTCCTTGGCGCCAATACTTTATACCTGGGAGAATCCCCATACTTTCTTGAGCCATACATAATCAAGGAGATTGCGGGTCTCAAGATAGCGATTGTGGGACTTACCGATGACAGTAGCGCCTGGTATACACACCCCAGAAATGTTGCCGGAATAACATTTGAAGAGCAGTATTCGGCCGCGCAGAGAGTCCTGGATGAAGTGTCTCCCCAGGTAGATCTGGTATTCGCCCTTGCACACTTGCACAGTGGAAACAGAGTACTACCGATAAGGGTCTCCGGATACGATCTGGTATTTGAAGGTGGAAGAGACGTTGTCGCTTTCCCGGAGAAGATAAACGGAAGCTGGGTAATCTCTTCAGGTAAACATGCAGAGCTGATCTCAAAGACTAATCTAAATATCTACAGAGGCGAGGTAATCGGAATCAACTTTGCTCACGTCTTCATGAGCCAAAATCTGCCGCAGGATGAGGCCGTGGTTGAAGTGGTAGAGAGTTATGTCTCGCAGCTCGACGATAGGCTCGGTACAGTAATTGGAAGGACCGAAGTCGATCTCGATGGAGAAAGAGGAACTGTGCGCCTCAAAGAATCCAATCTGGCCAACGCTATAGCCGACAGTCTGAGAGAGATGACGGGGACTGATTTCGCAATCCAGAACGGAGGCGGAGTTCGAGCAAGTGTTCCCGCGGGAGATATTACAATAAAGGACGCATATACTGTTCTCCCGTTCGACAATCTCGTAGTTGCCGTAAAGGCTACCGGAAAACAGATATGGGACATCCTTGAACACGGCATTTCGGCCTACCCGGCCGCCGCCGGTCAGTTCTTACAGGTATCGGGGCTTGAATACACATTCGACGCTTCAAAACCACCGTATGAGCGATTGATATCCGTTACATCCAACGGTGTACCTCTCGATCTCGAAAAGACCTATACCCTTACGGCTAACGACTTCCTCACGGGCGGAGGAGACAAGTTCACAATGTTCCTCGAAATGGAGAAGACTATTGTGACAAAGTCTTTCCTGAGAGACGCCTTCGCGGAGTACGTTGAAAGGCATGGAACGATCGCTCCTGTAAATGAGGGAAGAATAGTAATAATTAATCCTGCCAATTGATCTGAATCACTAGATGAAGCGGAGAGGGAAACCTCTCCGCTTATTCTGCCCAACAAAGCCCATATGAACCTATTCCACTGTCGAAGACTTATCACGTAGTCTTTCGCTGTCATAAATCTTTCAGGCAATTCACGGATGAAATGAGTCTTTGAATTCCTCCATCATAATCCTGCAAAGGTCACAGGAAAGGTATGCTAAGTCAACAATGAGATCCCTTTGACTATTTCGACTGCCACAAAAAGAGCGATACTCGCCTCAATTTCATCCAGAGGATGGAGTGCTCTATAATTGGAAGGTCATTCCAGATGATGAATCTAGGGGGTGAACATGAGAAAAGAAACTGGATTTTGGATACTCACAATCTTCATGCTTGCAGCTCTTTTAACTTCCCCTATGACGTTGTTTGCAAGTCAGATAGAGATAATTCGTGATTACTGGGGAGTTGCCCACGTCTATGCAGATACGGATTCGGAGCTCTTTTTTGGAGCAGGTTATGCAACGGCAGAAGACCGAATGTTTCAAATGGAGCTCTCACGCAGAAAAGTCTCGGGAAAGCTGTCAGAGATCTACGGCAAGGACTGGCTAGAGTCGGACAAGCTTATGCGTACGCTCGGGCTTTACAAACACGCGCAAGAGATCGCCAATCATCTGGACGGTGAGACGAAGTCTATACTCGAAGCCTATGCTGAAGGAGTAAACTACTATCTTGAGACTAATCTCGATAACCTGAATCCTGTCTTCGATGAGATTGGAATCGTCCCGGATCCATGGACGGTTGCCGATAGTATTGCTGTGTGGATGCGCCTATCAGAGAGGTTCGATCGGTCGTGGCAAAACGAAGTCACGGCCCTTCGAAACTACGAGCAGCGGTTGCGGAGCGGCGTAACTCAAGACCGGATCGTCATAGACAATTCAGCTGCGATTGTAACTGAATCCGACTTCCTTCGAACCGACCCCGACGCATACCGACGCCTTATGGAAGAAAGACCGGGTGAGTCAAGTGAGCGGTTTGAATGGGACTCATTGAAGGCCAGCCACGCATGGACGGTATCGGGAAGCAAGACTCTCACAGGGAGTCCTCTCCTTGAGAGCGACCCGCAGATTGCCGTTACTCTTCCTTCTCTCTGGTATGAAATACATCTCAGCGGTGGCAACTACAATGTGAGAGGAATCTGCGTTGCAGGTTCGCCGGGCTTTCTCATTGGCTGGAACGAATATCTCGCTTGGGGTGCAACTGCGCTCGGTTCTGACAATGGAGACCTCTTTCAGGAGAGACTAAGTGAAGATAGATCCGAATTTCTCTTCAAAGACGTCTGGTATCCTGTGCAGTCTACCACAGAGGTCATTAACGTTCGTGATGAAGAACCGGTTGAAATCACAGTTAGTAAGACTATTCATGGTCCCCTCGTAGACTCGTTTCTAAAAGGAGCAGGGCGTGCAGAAAACTTCTCACTGAAATACGTTGCTATTGACGAGATGAAGACACCGATAACGGGTATGTTATCCATGATGAGATCAAGGAACTGGGAAGAATTCACCGGCGGATTGAGCGATTACATGTTCCCTGGGATACATGTTGTGTATGCCGACGTGTCGGGAAATATCGGATACCATACGGCTGCGGCAATTCCGATCCGTTCCGGAAGACTTGGCCTTCCCCAGATAGGCTGGACGGGCAACGAGGAATGGACGGGATACTTGCCCTTTGAAGATCTTCCCCATGTTTTGAATCCATCTTTGGGGTTCGTTGCCAGCGCAAATCACCTGCCCGTTGGCGACTGGTATCCGTATTCCCTAACGATAGGCACCGGAGGGACCGGACATAACCCTAGAAGCATGAGACTTTACGAGCTTCTCGATAATCAGAACGAATTCACTTTTGAGAGCTTTTCCGAAATTCATCGAGACAATGTCTCGGCAATTGCCAGGGACTTTCTCAATCTCGCCGGCATTTTGCTTCAAAGGAATCTGTTGTCTCAAAGCTCATCGAGGCTTCTAAACGTTTTCAGTGATTGGGACTATCGCCTGGTTGAGAACAGCAGGGCAGCAGATATTGCTGAGACTCTTGTCCAAACAATGCATCGCAGTTTGAGGGTCGATTCTTCTACTGCCACTCTAGCCTCAAAATACGGCGGAGGCCATGCGGGAAACATTTTCCTCCTTCGTTCCGTCTTGAGCGAAAATGAGATCTACGGCATGTTGACGGACGAGGAGGAACTCGCGGTTTGGGTCAATCAGGTTATTGAGACTGCAACAGCCAACATCCGAGAAGGCACTTCTCAAGTCAGACCACAAGTGATGGTCTATCAGGCTAATCTTGAGGGTTTTCCCTCAATACTTCCGAATGCAAATAGAATCATGCCGTCTCTCACGACAACCTCAGCAAATACCATCTGGTCTCAGCTGGGAAATTCTTATACTCAGGTAGTGGACCTTTCGAACATCGACAACTCTCGAGCGTTTCTGCCGCCCGGGATATCCGAAGATCCGAGAAGTCCTCATTTCTTTGATCAGGTAGCGTTGTGGGTCGCTGGAGAAACCCGCCCCGCTCCCTTAAGTCGAGAAGAAGTCATGAAATATGCGGAATTGGTTAGAACATTACCTTCTTCAGTTACCGAAAAATCAGATAAGGTTGGAGCTGAGTGACCTTGGAAAATCGAATTTGCTATTCAATAAGTCTTAATGGGCTCACAAACTACCTTGACGGGCTAAATATACAGCATAGAGCGCTTGAAAAAGTAATGACGGGAAAAGCGGACTGCATATTGATTCTTCTTGAACACGAACCGGTGCTGACTATAGGTAGGTCGGGAGGAAGAGAGAATCTTCTGGTTGACGAGAGTGAGCTCAAACGCCTGGGGGTCGCGCTCCAAGACACCGACAGGGGAGGTAATATAACCTATCACGGCCCGGGTCAGCTTGTTGCATATCCGATTCTGAATCTTGGAAAATGGAAGAAGAATCTTCCCTGGTACGTGCACTCTCTTGAAGAGGTAGTAATAACGTTGTTGCAAGATTACGGTATAGAAGCAGGAAGAAAACCGGAATACAGGGGCGTATGGGTCAAAGAGGAGAAGATTGCCGCCGTCGGTATAGCGGTAAAAAGATGGTACACAATGCACGGATTTGCTCTGAATGTTCAGGTGAACAAAGATCACTTCAAACTGATAAATCCTTGCGGAATAAAGGACTATGCAGTTGTTTCGATGGATGATTTTATAGTCAGTTTAGACTTCCGTGAGATCATTGAGAGAGTGAAAGAGAAGTTCGCACTTATCTTTGAAAGCAAGCTCGTGGAGATTTCGAGAGAATGGCTGGAGAGTGTTCAAAGTGATAGAGAAACCAAAATGGCTTAAAGAAAAGCTTTGCGCTGACAGAAGTAAACTGAGTGACATAAAAATCATGTTGCGAAGCCTACGACTTCACACCGTTTGCGAAGAAGCGAGGTGTCCCAATGTAGGTGAATGTTTCGCTTCCAGAACCGCAACCTTCATGATACTAGGCAACGTATGCACAAGGCGCTGCCGATTCTGCGCCGTTTCGAAAGGAATACCCGGCTCTCCCAATCCAAAGGAACCTGAGAGCATTGTTCATGCTGCTCAGGTTCTCCAATTGAAACATGCTGTAATCACCTCGGTTACAAGGGACGATTTAGATGATGGAGGTGCTTCTCAGTTTGTCGATGTGGTCCGTGAATTGAGAAAGAACTGTCCTGATACGACAATCGAGCTGCTGATCTCTGATCTGAATGGTAACTGGAAGGCACTAGAAAAAATCGTCAGAGAGCATCCGGACGTGCTGAATCACAACGTGGAAACGGTACCTTCCTTGTACGACAAGGTCAGACCCGGAGCGGCTTATGGCCGCTCAATTGAGCTTCTTAGAAGAGTAAAGGAAATCGATTCTACAATAGTAACCAAGTCTGGAATAATGGTTGGACTGGGCGAAAACGAAGAGGAAGTTAGATCCGTAATAAACGACCTGCTTGAGGCCGGCTGCAGCATGTTGACGATTGGGCAGTACCTTCAGCCCTCTCATGAACACCTACCGGTCGTCGATTACGTTACGCCGGAGAAGTTTGAAAATTTCAAGACCTTCGCTCTGGAAATGGGGTTCTTGTTCGTGGCATCTGGTCCTCTCGTTCGAAGCTCATATCATGCCGCAGTGGGTTTCTCTAGTTTGCGGTAGCGAGACGTTCATCGGACGTATTGTATCGAGAAAACTCCTTCTCTCAAGCTTCCTGTTCACAATTCATTAGGAGGAACGAGAGCTTGCTATTTTGTTATCCTCCAAATATACTTTCTTAAGGGGCGCCGTGATACGATTTTCTTAAGATGTTTTTTGCGAACTAATTGCTGGAAGCACATGCAGGATTTTGGAAGCTTTCTCCTCCTGTCTGCTTTAGGGAGTAGTGATTATGGATACGTTTTGTATAACAAGTGCGGATCAAATAAGAGAATTATGGTCAAAGACCTACAACACCGAAGGGAAACCGGACTGGTCTCACATTCTTCCTTACTATGACGACAAAATTCTCTTTAAGGACACGATCCAGGAAATCCGGGGGATCGAAGAATTCAAGAAAATGACAGAAAGGCTTGCCGAGAGATCTAAAGAGCTGAAGATGGCTGTTCTTAGAGTCATTATGGAAGATAAAGTAGTCTTTGTTGAATGGGAGATGACGATACTCTTCAAGAAGACGAGGACTTCCGTGATTTACGGTGCGAGCCGTCTATCTATTAGTGAAGAGGGAAAGATAATCGAGCAGCGAGATTACTATGACCTTTGGGGTACTATCTTTGACAACATACCTTCATTCAGAAAGCCTTACAGGCGTTTCATGAGAAAGCACTTCGGGTAGTTGCTGCATATGGAGAGAGGCAGGAGCCCCATCCGCAAATACTGGAAACAATACAAATGGTCAAACATTCGCGCGATGATGAAGAACAACAAGTCTGATCCAAAGATTTGCAATGATGATTTCAAGGATCGCCTAATGGTTATTACCGGAGGCACATCGGGTATTGGATACTATACGTGCAGGAAGTATGCCAGCCATGGGGCAAGGATCCTTTCCATAAACCGAAACAAAGAGAAATCGGAAGGCCTGTGCGAAGAGCTCAGACGGGACTTCGGAGTTGAACCTTCATATATGATAGCCGACTTCAGCAGCCTAGAAGACAGCAAGAGGGTTGGGGAAGAGCTATCTAAGATTGAAGATCCCATAGATGTCCTCATACACAATGCCGGAGTCTTCCTTAAGCAAAAAGAACTGACTGTCGATGGCCTTGAAATGACATATGCCGTGAACTATCTCTCTTCTTTCGTTATAAACTACATCTTAAGAGACAAGCTTAAGGCACAGGAGAAGTCGCGGGTATTACTTGTGAATTCAGAAGGTCATCGCTTTGCTGTGTGGGGAATTAAGACAGATGACCTTAACTGGCAGAAGAGACACTACAATGGCCTTAAAGCCTACGGTTCCGCTAAGACCGCCCAACTTCTCAGTATGATAGTATTCAACGAATACTTCAAGGGGAGCGGTGTAACAATCAACGCTATGCACCCCGGTGCAGTTAGAACGGGTACAGGAAAAGAAAACGGGGCATTTTACAAATGGTACAAGAAAAATTTCGTCGACAGATTTTCCCGCTCACCGGAGATTTCAGCTGAATCTCTTTACTATCTGGGTGTTTCACGCGATGTAGAAGGCATAAGTGGAAGATTCTTCAATTTGACTACCGAAGAGATTCCAGCCCCGCCGGCCCTTGATACCGAAACAGCTGAAGAACTCTGGCAGGAAAGCCTGCGGATGGGGGGCCTCAATCATGGAGACCTATGACGTTATAGTCGTTGGCGGAGGAATAGCTGGAATGACCAGCGCCGCATATATTGCAAAAGCAGGGACCAAAGTCCTCCTGCTGGAAAAGAACGAGAAGTGTGGTGGCCTGATCAACTCTTTCTGGAGGGATGGGTTTCAGTTTGACGGAGGAGTCAGAGCACTTGAAAGCGCCGGTATCATTCTGCCGATGCTCAGGGAACTCGGAATAGAAATCGAAATAGTCAAGAGTCCCGTATCGGTGGGAATTGAAGACACTGTCATACGTGTGACCTCAAAGGAGAGCCTTAAGGAGTATTCAGATCTTCTGAGAAAGATGTATCCCGGAAGCGATGAAGAGATCGAGAGAGTGATTTCATTCATAAAGAGGATTATGAAGGACATGGAGATTCTTTATGGAGTCGATAATCCTCTTTTCATGGACTTCAAGAACAACAAATCATATTTTGTGAAAGTATACTTGCCGTGGCTCTTCAAGTTCCTCCTCACCCTCAGAAGAATCGGGAAATTCCAAATACCCGTAGAGGAATTTCTTGAGAAGATTGTTGAAGATAGGTCTTTGAGAGACACAATAGACCAGCATTTCTTCAAGAACACCCCGACTTTTTTCGCCATGAGCTACTTCTACCTTTATCAGGATTACTTCTACCCAAAAGGTGGAGTTGGAACTATCGCCGGACGCGTAAGAGAAAAGATAGTCCAATTTGGCGGGGAAATCGAGACAGGTAGGGAAGTAACAGAGGTCAATGCTGGAAGAAAAGTAATTGTCGATACCGGTGGAAGATCCTACAAATACAGGAAACTAGTTTGGGCTGCCGACCTAAAGAAGCTTTACTCAATTGTGAAAACAGACGGCCTGCCCGAAACCTCAGCAAAGATGGTTAACACATTTAGATCCGAGATATCGAAGAAACACGGTACCGATTCTATTTTCAGCATCTTCATCGCGGTGGATGAACCTCCCGAAAAATTTGAAGCGATAGCCAGCGGTCACTTCTTCTATACTCCTTCGAGGAAAGGATTGGGAGAAATTCATCGCAGCGAAATGAAGGCTCTTCTGGAGAACTGGTCGGAGAGTTCGAAAGAGAAGGTTTTGAGCTGGCTGGACAGATTCTGCGAACTGGGTACCTACGAGATCTCGATCCCCGTTCTCAAAGACAAGAACCTTGCCCCTCAAGGAAAGACCGGCCTGATTGTAAGCACTCTCTTCGAATACGAGATCGTGAAAAGAGCGTATGAATCCGGCTGGTACGAGGAGCTGAAAGAAGAACTCGAGAAGAGAGTAATCGAGGTTCTCTCAAACTCAGTGTACCCGATTCTGAAAGACAGGATTCTCTTTTCATTCTCCAGCAGCCCGCTTTCAATAGAGAGTTATGTCGGCAGCTCAGAGGGATCGATCGTAGGCTGGTCGTTCGAAGAACCGATACCTGTGGTCTCCAGCATGATGAAAGTAAACAGCTCAGTCAAGACGCATATACCGGATGTTCTTCAGGCAGGCCAGTGGACTTACAGTCCTTCTGGCGTACCGATAAGCATACTTACGGGAAAGCTGGCGGCCGATACGATCAAGAAGACTCTGAAGAGCAATTGATATTGCATCTGAAGGATCATCCATAACGATATCAGAAGGGACTTCCTTCTGTGAATCCGTGAAGAATAAATAAGAGAGAAGTGAGTTTATATCTCCAAGAATCAGAGTTTAGGGGTGTTTATGAATCTGGACAGTTATCTTCCCGACGATTCGGAGAAAGGTACAGGACTGATACTCAACTATAAAGGGCAATATCTCTTTCAGGTCTCGGGGAAAAGGCACAGAACAGAACCGGGAGAGAGGTTCTTCGCAGGAATAGGCGGCCATTTTGAAGAAGGCGAGAGCTTCATCCAGGCAGCAAAACGCGAAGCAGTCGAAGAGACTGGAAAGACGGTAGAAATAACCCATTCAGCCCGGACGGATATTGTTCAGTCAAACGGAGGTGTTGTCGACACCATCGAACTTCCATCCCCAGCCCCCAGAATGATCTACAAAATGCTTGATCGACGAAAGAGCTTGCCCGAGAAAGGACCGTACTTCATAGCGTGCTTCAATGCATATTTCACAGATGATGCTCCCTTCGAACTCGACCCCGAGGAGGTGAGCGCATTGATTGCCATACCGGAGGAGTTGCTTTGCGGGAGTCTTGAGCGCAAGATAGGGCTTGAAGACATACTTTCCTCTGGGGGAGTGGTCGTTGCCGGTTTTCTGAAAGCTGGAACCATGCTCTTTCCTCTCGGAACGGCAGTAGCTCTTGCAAATCTCTTGAAAAGAGACAAAGGCCTTTCGGAGGTTGATTATGACTAGTGAAGTATTGCTTCTTGGAAATCCATTGCTACGGGAAAAATCATCTCCCGTCACTGACTTTCGAGGCCAGGAGATGCTAGGGCAGTTCGCTATGCTTAAGCAGGCCCTCCATGAATTCAGAAATGAAAACGGCTTTGGCCGTGGTATCGCAGCCCCGCAAATCGGCATTCTTAAGAGAATGGTTGCGCTCAATCTAGGTCAGGGGAGTTTCATTATTGTGAACCCGCGAATTACCGAGCGCAACAAATCCACATTTACCATGTGGGATGACTGCATGTCCTTTCCACATCTGCTTATTAGGCTCGAGAGAAGTCTTTCGATAGATATCGTGTATGAAGATGAAAGGGGAATCGAACACGAGTGGAAGGGAGTCGATCAGGCAAAATCGGAGCTGCTTCAACATGAGATAGATCACCTTGATGGCATTCTCGCAATAGACCACGCGCTCGACTCAAGAAGCATAATCTACCGTTCAGAATACGAAAGGAACCGCGAGTACTATGACAGTCTTGTGAATTACACCATAGAGCCAACTTTGTGAGATGCTTCCTGAGTTGTCTTCTACTTATTACACCTGCCATTCCAGTCTTTCGGTTCTCAAATGCTCCCAAAATCCAGAAACCGGAATTGAATCCATGGAAATTGCACAACGATTTTCTCTTGGTTTTATCGCTCACAATGCTTGCCCGGATGGGCTTCACAGAGAATGAATTCGCTGATCAACGCGCAGAACCAATTATCTAGTTTGAGAGTGTCAGCCAAGCAATGAGTCTTCTTGAGAAATGAATTCTCAGTAGGCACCTCATCTGCTCATTCTCGACAATTGTTAAATCGCAATACTCATAGCACTGAGCCACTTGAGGGCGATAAGAAAGTGTCCTTCAGGAGTGGGATGGACACCATCTTCTGCCCAGAAACCCTGCTCTCTTCTTGTAGCCGCAGAAGCGAAAATCCCGTCAAGCGGGACGTAAATGGCCTCATATTCCCTCGCAAGTCTTCTGATTATCTGAATCTTCGGTCCAAGGTCTTCTGTCCAGGACTCCATCTCGCCTCTTAACGGGAGAAAGAACGGTTCCATAATTATTGAAGACGCCCCGATAGTGGCAACTGATTCGAGCAGATACCTATAGTCTCTTTCGAAGATGTCTGGTTCGGTCTTGTCATTGCTGTCATAGAACCGCCAGCAGTCATTTACCCCGACCAGCATTGAAATCCAGTCTGGCGATAAATCAATACAGTCGGCTTTCCAGCGTTCTCGAAGATCCTTCACCCTGTCGCCCCCGACACCCCTGTTTAGAAACTCTATTCTTAACCCGGGATATGAGGCTCCGACAAGCCCAGAAATAATAGCGGGGTAACCGTTTCCCAGACCAAAGAAGTCTTCTCTGTCTCTGCCGGCATCTGTTACGCTGTCTCCTTGAAAGAGAACTCTTTGCCCTTCTTTAAGAAGCACTCTTCTCAACCCCTCCATTCAATCCAAATGCAGATTATCTCTCGACCCTCTGGCAAAAGAGAAGCAGGAGAAATGAGCCGTTATGTGGAACCATTCCGATAATAGTAACCCTCCTCTATACTGCGAGCAGAAATGTCGGAGCCGCTTCCTACCGACCGTTGCGTTAACATCGAGCAACATAACTGCTATTCTCTAGATCATGATCTTACTTCTGTATCGCCCCTCTATCCAATCTCTAGCTACTCTGTGCGCAAAATCAATATCTGGCTCACCATTTGACGAATTAGAGTATATGAACCCAGCGTTGAAAGAATCTCCAGCACCTATCGTATCTAAAACATTCTTGGATTCCGCTGTGGGATAGAGTCTTGAATTCTCTCTTCCAATCATAAGAGAACCTTTGGAACCCATCTTGACCATTGCCTGACCTTCATAGTCCTCGAGGTACGTTTCAGTTGCAGCCTCTATCGTTGACTGGTTAGTAGCTTCCATGAGCTCCGCTTCATTGGGCATAAACCAGTCCACCGAATCTAGCAGTCTCTGAATCTGAATTCTGAAAAGACTCCAGCCATCCGGTGGCCATCCGGGATCGAGATAGATTGTGTTTTCTTTTCTGAGAGCTTCCAGCAATGTCTGCAGGTTGCTTTCTCTTAGACCGTTAAGAACATTTATCCCGCAGAACAAAATGTGCGCTCCCTCAACACCAGTGAGTTTGTTTTCAACGAAGTCAACATCTAGATGGTGCATTATCGTCTCGTTACTGATGAAACTCCTCTCGCTGTCTATATGGGTAATCGCAACCGTACATGGTGTTCTGCCCTGGATAAGATCAAACCCTTCTACCGACACTCCCATATCTTTGAATCTCTCCTTGAACGTCTTCCCGAAGAGATCATTTCCCGCTACCGTCACAATATCCACCGGTACTCCGAGATCGGCAAGCACAACAGCCGTGTTTGCCGCCTGGCCGCCAATACGCATTTCGATTGAATCAACGCCGATCTCCGTGCCCCATTCGGGCCAGTCATCCACCGGACCTGCTATTATATCTACATCGATATTCCCAACCACAATTACTCTATCCATTTGATCACTCTCTTCTTCAATCTCTTCAACAGTGTTTTCTCGAAACCTTCACAGATTATAGCATTCGTGGAATGATGGAGAAGTTCCGTCTGGCGATACAACGAACCCCACTCTGAGAACAAGTATTCCATGAGAAAATCTTGGACGTGAGCTCTCGAGTTACAACAGAAAATCGGTCGATAAAAAGAACAGCCTTCAAGGCTGTTCAGATAAGATATAAGACATTTGTTGTAAACTCATCGATAGATTGTCGAGTTAGGGTGTAGCAAGTTGTACATGTGTCAGTCCTTATGACATTCGCTACAGCAGTAAGCACAGCCGTCAACATTCTGGTAAAGGTCGCGAGCCTTCTGAAGCGCTCCAAAGCAGTTCACGAAATCTCCCAGCATAGTCTTCGACTTCACTTCTCTCAGTCTCTCACAGTGTTCGGTATGAATCTCGTGTTCTCCGGCCGGCTTTGCGCTGTCATCTACGTAGTAAATCACTTCACAACACCTCCTTCAAACAATTGCATAGATTGTCTCGGTAGATAGTCCGCACTAAGGACATCCTATTTGAAATTATAGCATCCGGAGCTGCTTACAAGAATATTCAGTGATCAAGGGAAAAAGCGCAGTAAATATTGATCTTTATTTCACAAACTTAGTCGGCTTTTGCGTTATAATTATTTAGGTAAGGAGGTGTTGTCCATGATAAAAGCTACGATCTTCCCTGGGAGATACGTTCAGGGAGCCGATGCGCTGAATTCTCTGGGAAAGGAACTGAAAAGATTCGGTGAAAACGCCTTTATTATAACCGATCCGTTCGTGTACGAGAACATAATTCCTTCTATCAAGGATTCATTGCTTGAAGAAGTCTCTGCCGAGATCATTGAATTCAGCGGAGAGTGTTCCGACGAAGAGATCGATCGGCTTTCCGACAAAGCCACAAGCAAGGCCGACGTGCTTGTCGGAATTGGAGGAGGAAAGACACTGGACACAGCCAAGGCTGTTGCTCACAACCTTAAGATTCCCGTGGCCGTTGTTCCAACCATTGCTTCAACGGATGCGCCTTGCAGCGCGCTATCTGTAATATATACACCTGAAGGAGAGTTCAAGAGATATCTCTTCCTCCCGAAAAACCCCGATCTTGTTCTGGTAGATTCCAAGGTTATCGCTTCCGCACCCGCAAGGTTTCTTGTTTCTGGAATGGGCGATGCTCTTGCAACCTGGTTTGAAGCAAGATCTTGCGAGATCGGAAACGCCAAGAACATGACGGGTAATCCTGGTTCGATGACGGCTTACTCCCTTGCAAGACTTTGCTACGAAACTCTATTGAAGTATGGAGAGCAGGCAAAGAACGCCTGCCAGGCACAGGTGGTAACTTCGGCTCTCGAGAAAGTCATCGAGGCCAATACTCTGCTGAGCGGCCTTGGATTCGAAAGTGGAGGACTTGCCGCGGCTCACGCGATTCACAATGGACTCACCATCTTGCAAGAGACTCACGAGTTCTTCCACGGAGAAAAAGTAGCCTTCGGAACGCTTGCGTCGCTGTTCCTTACTGAAAAGGATCCCGCTGTAATCGATGAAGTGTTCTACTTCTGTGAAACAGTCGGACTTCCAACAACGCTTGAAGGTATCGGGCTGGGGAACGCTACATACGAACAGCTGATGAAAGTCGCGGAGACTTCCTCCGCAGAAGGCGAGACGATTCATAACGAACTGGTTGAGGTGACACCCGAAACAGTATTCTCTGCTCTCAAGGCAGCGGACGCGTATGGGAAGTACCGCTTGCAGGAATAGAGACAAGTTTACATCTCATTAAGCCAAAGTCGCCGGACGATAAATCAGCCCGGCTTTAACTATGAAATAGTAGAATTGACGTTGGAAATTGCTGTGGTGGAGAGGCGAAAATGGAGTACAGAATGCGGAGATATGAGAGTGAAGAGGATTACTGGAAGCTGAGAGAGTTCCTGAGGAAGGTTTTTACGGACAATGGACTGCGCGAGTACTCCTGGCATGTTGCTAGACTCTACTACTGGCGTTGGCATGTGATGAAAAACTGTTTGAAAGTCTATTCACTGAATGAGCATAATATATTCTGGGAAGACGGCAACAAGAAGATTGTAGCGGCCGTCAGCTGCGAGGGGTTCGGCGAGGTCCATTCTCAGGTACATCCGTTTTTGACTGCGAAGAGCTGGAAGAAGAGATGCTTGAAGTCTCGGAGAAGCACCTTTTTAGCGAGAATGACGGAGTCAAGAGGCTCTGGGTGTTCGCCAATTCTCAGGAAGAAGAAGGATAGAGATTTTGAAGAGAAGAGGTTATTCGCGAGGAGATTGGCCAGAACATCAGCATCGACGAGACTTGAAAGGTCAAATTGCAGAGGTCTCGATCTCAAAAGGTTTCGAAATCCGTTCTCTTGGAAATGCAGAAGAACTACCTTCCAGAAGCTGGGCCTCCTGGAGGGCCTTTCATCCTGACGAGCCGGACGAAGATTACGAGGGCTGGGAATGGTATCTCAATATCCAGAAGCAACCCCTGTACAGGAGAGATCTAGATATTGTCGCAGTTGCTCCCGGCGGCGAGATAGCCGGCTTCTGCACGATATGGTATGATGACGTCACCAGAACCGGATATTATGAGCCGGTTGGGGTTGTGCCTGAGTACCACAAGAGAGGTCTGGGAAAGGCAATGTTAACAGAAGGACTCCGGAGGTTAAAGAGAATGGGTGCGGTGAGAGCATTTGTTGGGGGATATTCAGAGGCTGCAAATGCACTTTATGACTCGGCAGTCTCGACGATCTGTGACTTAAACGTACCCTGGTTGAAAGTGTTATAAGACTTCTCCACTGCAATACTCTGTATTTCCTGCCAATATTCTAGAGGACTTTGGAACAGGTAATGTACTTCTTTGCCTACCGTCAGGTCTGGTTGTATAATAATAATCCAAAACGGTTGCTGCATTAACTCACATAGTAGAAAGCAACCAGTATAGTGAAGGAGGAGTGGTTAGATGCCTGATAGAAGAAAGGTTCTGTCACTGGTTCTGCTGATTCTGGTAGCTTTTTCGAGTGCGTTGTTTTCCGCTGCTGGGAAGACTGTCCATACCCTTGTCATAATGGGTACGACAGACATGCATCAATACATTATGCCCTACGACTACATGGGGGACAAGCCAAATGAAAGTATAGGTCTTGCAAAGGTTTTCACGCTAATTGAACAGTTTAGGAGTGATAATCCGAACACTCTGCTCTTCGACACAGGCGACTTCATTCAGGGAAGCCTTGTCGGAGATTACGAGGCCGATGTGAATCCTCTTAAGGGATTCGACTTCCAGACCATCGTCCGTGCCTACAACTACATAGGTTACGATGCAGTCTCCGTCGGAAATCACGATGTTACTGACTTTGGCCTGGATTTCTTTGAACGCGCGAAAAGCAATTCGATTTTTCCCTGGGTATCAGCAAACATAAGGCTTGCAGATGATCCCAAGGGATTCTTGACCGACCCATACGTAATTCTCGAGAGAGAAGTCGATGGAATCCCGATCAAGATCGGTGTGATCGGCTTCACGCCACCTCAGATTATGAGCTGGGGAAGACGTCATCTTGAAGGCAACGTCTTCACACAGGGTATTGTCGAACAAGCAGAAAAGTACATTCCTATCCTCAGAGACCAGGCAGACCTCGTAATTGCAGTTGCCCACACGGGAATCTCCACAGATGAAATAACCAGTTATGACGCTCAGGAGAACGCCGCCTATTATCTCGCTCAGATCGAAGGTATTGACGCAATGATTCTTGGTCACCAACATTCTCATTTCCCTGGGGATTTCGCAGACATCGAGAGCATCGATAACGACAAGGGCCTAATCTTCGGTGTTCCTACTGTACTTCCGGGCTCTTGGGGTTCACACTTAGGTGTAATAAGTCTCGACCTCGCCTATGACTGGAATACGGGAGAGTGGGAAGTGTTAGATGGTTCGGCAGCTCTTGTTCCCGTTGACGCCGATGTCGAAACTCATCCGCTTCTGGCTGAACTCGTTTGGCCGAAGCACGAAGCGACGATTGAGTATGTAAGAACTCCCATCGGCTGGACCGATACTGAGATAACGTCTTACTTCTCAAGAATAATGGACAATCCTGTCACTCAGATCATAAACGAAGCTCAAATATGGTGGGCGGAGCGTGAATTTGCTGGTTCCGAATACGAGTGGCTCCCAATTCTCAGCGCTGCTGCTCCATTCATTGCTGGCAGACAGGGCCCGACATATTTCACACACGTTCAAGGGGACATCTCGATCGGCTCAATTACTGACATCTACATTTACCCGAATACTATATATGTGGCAAAACTTAACGGCAAACAGATAAAAGACTGGCTTGAGGCGGCCGCAAGTAACTTCAATCAGATCGACCCGTCGTCTGCAGAGCCGCAACATATTGTCAACTACGATTTCAGGGAATACAACTTCGATGTGATTGAAGGAATAGAATACGTTTACGACATTACTAAACCCGTGGGTCAACGGTTGGTCTCTGCCGTTTTCGAAGGCAATCCGCTTGATGCGTCAATGGAGTTCCTGGTAGTGACAAACAACTACCGAGGGAGCGGAGGAGGAAATTTCCCACATGTAGCCGATAACGTTATACTTGCCACAACGGAGATAAACCGGGAGGCAATAATAAAGTACATACAATATATTGGCGAAGTAGATCCCGCCCCCACGAACAACTGGAAGATTCTTCCCATCGAGACCGCCGGACCTCTTCTCTATCGATCTTCTCCAGAAGGTCAGGGATACGTTGAGAGGAATGCAATTCGCGGAATAGATTTCTTAGAGGTTGATGAGGCAGGATGGGGAGTCTACAAAGTAGACCTGTTTGAACTCGCTGAATACCTTGAAGAGGCAGCTCTGCAGGAAGTCAATTAGCTTGCTTTCTGAATAAAGGGCCCCGCGAAAGGGGCCCTTCTTATTTGTCTTTCTGCTGCGTTTGGTCCGGAATCATTTTCAGTCAGCCAGCTTTCAATTTCTGCTAGAGGGAGATGCTTTCCAGCTCCGAAAGAAAGTAGTCCTTGTCCTGCTCTTCCTCGATTAAATCGGCTGTTTCTCTTGCCAGTTTTATGTACTCATCCATACGGTCACGTTTTCCTGCAATCATGTAGGCTCTCGCAACGGCTTCATAGCCAAAGGCAAGATCGAAACCACTTATGGCATTGTCGGTGCAATATTTCAGCGAAAGCTCACCATGATACAAAGCTGACTCCGCCATGTTAAGCAAAAATAAACCCTGGACACTTGCCACTCGCCCCTCGCAAATTCAATCGGGGTACCCACCACACCCCAGTGAAAGCGTGATGCGTGAGCGGTGTGTATCATAAGAAGGTCATCTTCTGCAGTTCTGTCTTTCTTGTCTATAAGGTCCCATGTAAGGTTGAAGTTCTCTATCGCCTGCTTTTTGTGCCATTCGTGCTCCGTAAGCTTTTCAGAATCCATAGATAACCATCCTTTCCGGGGTTATTATTCCTTCCTCCCGCGTGTCAATTCTATCACTGGCAAAAAGGTGGGCAATGAGCTGGATCGACTCAAGAAGAATGCAAAGTGGTCAAGAACTAATTTTGCAATGTTAATCTTTCAGCAAATTGAAAGCCCTTATCGTTCAGTCAATAAACAGTGAGGGTGTCTTAATATACTTGAATATTTCAACACCCAGAAACCATCAATCCTGGAAGGAACTTCAATCTTTGATTCTTAAAGAAGACTTATGAGGACTCTCATTCTATCCGAAGCTATCAAAGAGATTTAAAGACTGATTATGTGAGACTATGTTTCGAGCGTTACATCAAGATCCACCCATTGAGAATAAGAGATCAAGAGCATCGATAATTCTTTCAGCTTTGTCGACCACTATCAGCTGAACGTCGGTTTCCTCCGAGAGCGCGGAGAAATACTCACTCGGTCCTTCCGGTGATACCAGAATTATGTAGTCGGCTTTCGGCATAAGCAAGTCGAAGGACTGCCTCGGATCGTTGTCTGGTGAAGTGAAGCCACCTTCAATATGAATGGCTACAACAGGAACTCCTCGCGCTTTCGCTATCGATACGAGCTCCTCTATTCTGGAGACCTCCTGACCGACATCGATTTCCTCAACGCCGCATACGGTATATAGATCCCCCTCGACCATGGCACCAGGGGCAATAAAAAGTGTTCCGGGCGCGTTCTTCGAGTCGAGCCTCTCGGTGAAGTCTTCGGGTTTCAACTGAAGGATGTTCTCGTAATCAATTCCGTGCATTTCACAGACTAGAGCGAGAACGTCTGATGCAGCACCGTCGCCTATCGCCGTTGCAATAATCGGGGCTCTTGCTAGAGGTTCCAGATTTCCTGCAGAAAGCGGTGATATAAGAAACGCAACTAGTAAGGCTGTAAATAGCACCGATATTTTTGGTTTCATAGATTTCCCTCCATAACATTTAAGAGCTGTGACCAGATCGATCTTAAGAACTGTTCCTTCCGATATCTAAAACAAAGTTCTTAATATGACCAATTTTATCAAATTTAATCATTTTTTTGAACGAGAACACAACTCCTATCTAGGTCTATATACTGTTCGTCTTCGCCAAAGATTTTCTGCCCATTCACTCTAGAGAGTTTGTTAATCTTCTCTAGGAAAAATGAGAATTTGTATAATTGAACAACTTTTATCGGATTTATCTAACGATGTTGGGAGGTCTATATGATATAAGAGTTTGATAGTATTGTTAGGATTTGCCTTATTTGCGACGGCACCAGTTTTCGCTCTTGAGAAGAGTTCGGATTACTACACCACACAGAACGAAACAAAGTCAAAATGGAATTCACAGTTACATTCGATGAGGCCAGAGACACAATCCGGATATACTACCCTCAGATAAATACAGGTGAGAAACTCTACGGATATATTGAAGAAATAGACATTCAAAGAAAGTTCGTGGACTGCGTAGAGATTTTCTTTACAGGCTTTGAAAGCAATCTCTTATACAGAGATCTCGATCTGGTGGAGCAGAATCTATAAGGACTTCTACTTTGGGAACCTTGATCCACTGAGAATGGTAGTTCAGAATTCAGTCCACATGATGCCAGAAGAAAGTCCGAAGGATGTTCAGCCTCTGGAGAAGGTAATGCAGTTCCTGTTTGTGGAGAGCGAATTCGGAAACGAAAACCTTGAAGTCGCGATCTGATAACCGACATTTTCACAATCAGGGCTCTCCCGATGAGATAAGAATCCAACACCTTGGAATGGTATTCTGAAATTATTGGCCGAGGCTAGATAAAAGTCTAATACTCGTTGGACATCAGAAAAGAGGTGGAGATTGTGAAAAAGGGCATCTTTCTCGCCGTTATCGGAGCGGCAATGATTATAGCTGGTTTGTTCCTGCCGATAGTACGTTTCCCCGGAGGAAGCAAAGCGACCTTTTTCAACGGCGGAGATCTGTATGGCGCACTAACACTAGCAATTGCTATCTTTGCAGGTATCATGGGAATCGTGAAAGTGAGATCGATGGTCTTTCTTTCCGGGCTTGCTTCGATTGGGGTTGTAGTAGCGAGGTTGATTACCGTGATTAAGGACCTGCCCGACGAGAACTCCTTGAGAACTCAGTTTAAAGAGCTTATCCAGAGCAATGTCCCCGGTAGTTCTGGAGAGGAAATAGCGAATATAATCGGCGGACCGCAAGTTCACTGGCTTGGGTGGACAATCCTGCTTGCAGGAGGAGTTGTGGTTCTTTTCGCCGCCTTCATTTCTTCAAAAAGATGAAGGGCTTATCCCCCGCTTTGGTCATGATTTTCAAGCTCTAACAATGCGGCGCTCATGACATAAGCGAAATGCTTACTGTTGAACTGAGTACCAACATGGTTCTAGAGTCAACTGGCGGTTGACAGCAACGCAAGATTGTTTAAGCGTTCTAGATTTGTTCTAATGGAATACTGGATCATTTCAATTTTGAAATGACTACTGGAGGTATTCGATGATTCGAACAGACAAGTGCCCAAACTGTGGCTCGCTGGACATAGGAAAGGGTTACTGGTCAGGTTATGCAGCGCTAATGCCTTTGGGAAAGCCTCTTTCGATGGGCTCTAAGGTAATCGTGCGCGTCTGCAGAGAATGTGGACATATCTTCGATCTCCATGCAGAAAAACCCGAGAAGTTCTGATTTTTCCTTTGGGAACTCCATATAAGCTTCAGATCAAATACCTATTCACAATCCTTAATAAGCTTCCCGGAGATAACCAGATATCTTTGACCAGATCCCTTTAGTTCTTTCAAACTGTTCGTAGTGTTTCTCAACGGACTTATGGTACTTATTCAGCTCTCTGGAAATGTTGTAGAATGAATCGGTACCAAAGTACGATGAAATGCAAGGTAATGTTTCCCTAAGGTCGATTTTCATCTCTTCGATTTTCTCTGAATAGTTATCGCGATTAGTTATGTAGAGAAGCAGAGGCTTGTATCTTATCCGGACAATACAGGACCTGTAGAAACGCCTTACTATCTCTCTCGAGTCGGCTCTTATTGGTCTGAGACTGTGGGGAGAACACCCATCAAAACATGGTTGTATGTCGAGAAAGCGTTGTGAAAGGCGTAACGTGGAACTTTCAGCACCTTCCTGTCACTCAGGCAGGTACTCAAGAAAGTATCTTCGCCTCGTGCTCCAGGGGGATTATAGAAGGGAAATAGTCTGCTCGGGTCCTTAAGATTCAAACAGAGGTTCGATCCTGAGATAAACTTCGCATGATTTACCTCTTCAACTTCAAAGACTTCACCACTGTTCAGTATGTCCGGATCGGCGCACGAGACTCCTCCAGGTACTATAAGTCTTCTAAGGGTCTCCCACTTAACTATGTCATTACTTATCGCCTCAATAAACAGTCTGAACGTATCTTCCGGTAGCGCTGGCGAAAACTCTATGAATGGGATCGGCGAAATGTAACCACAGTGATAACCGTAGGTGATGTCGGCCCGGTCGATTTAATTCAAATGCGTTTTCAAAATGTTTCAAAACATGCTGGCCTATCCACGAAACGGAACCCATGTTGTTCATAACGGCAACTGGATACTCATCATCATCAAGATAGAGAAGGCAATCTATGTGATTCTTCAGAGCAGTGTAAAGAACGATGTTTCTCTGGGAAGCGTATCCTTTTCCAAAAACCAAAGAAGCTTATTCCGAATCGACAATCCCGCGCTTAATGAGCTCCCTCTTTTCTTCCTCAACTTCCTTCTGACCCATGAAGTGTTTGGAGAACAGTAATTCGTTCACACTGGAACTGATCCTGGTGTAATTTGCCTTCTTTGTATTCTTGTAGTCCAGATCATACGCAACAAATTGATTCAGGTTTAGTTCTTTTCTGTCAACCAGTTCAGATTCTTTCCAGTTGTAGACGTAGCTGCGCAAAACCCTCTGAAAGTGTTTTCTCCCAGTTGCAAAATCGATTTCGACCTTCATTCTTTCGTCATTCAAATAGCTTTCTCCTCCAAGAGTCCACAATTGTCTCTTAGAACACAAAAGCAATTAAGATCGAAACGATTCTAGGATGAGTAGCATTCTCGAAAAGAGGATAACGCAGTCATTAAGTCGGAAAATCAGGCATGTGAAATTAGACCAAAACTCAACTTAACGAGATCCCTTGAGGCATTCAATCTTGTTATTGACGTAACCTGCTCATTCAACTAACCAAACCCATAATTACTCTGCTGCTTCCCTGCAGTTGCGATGGCTACCTCCTGTGACACCCGGGAGAGCAGTACTTGCATCCACACACATTGGGATAGATATCACTTGCCTTCCTTACTGCATCCTGACAGTTGTCAAAATAGCCAAGGTAAGTCCTCGACTTTATCCTCACCATCTCAACGCAGTCCCTTGTGTGAACCTCGTAGTCCCCAGACTGCATAGCGCTGTCACCAACATAGTAGTGTTTATAAGACATATTTCATTCCTCCTTATTCGAGTTACGGAAAGAGCCAGAAGAAAGAGTGGAAGGCTGTGATTACTAAATGAGAACCGTGCTTCAACGATCCGGCCTTGTGAGAAATTGTCCCGTGGCTTTCATATAAAGTTTAGCACAAATTCATGTTTATGTTATCACAATTCACTACTTCATCTCTGTTGGTCAATAAGTTCTCTTTAAGACTTAACGAATCAATGCCTAAGCTGAAGTTCAATTGCCAGGGTAAGTCAAGATACTGGTCCTTTTATGGCCGACTTGGAAAACTAACCGGGTATAGATACTATAAGCCCTTTGTCAAATTCAGGAAGAGACTCTTGTAATGTACAGGATCCGAGAATCCTATCTTCTCTGCTACCCCAATTGAGGCTGAGTTGCTCTCTCTGCAGTGCCATTCGGGCCTGAGCCCTTTATCAACGCAATCTCTTACGCAGAGCGCTGACGTAAGAGAGCCGAGACCGAGCCCCCGAAAATCCCCTGGGTCTCTAGCCCCAATTTCCGACGCTCTCCAGAGTATATCGTGATACACCAAGCGACTATCTGGTTGTTCTTCACCACGCAGTATCCTATTCCTGAGCGCAGAAAGGAGCAAGTATCCGGCCAGAAGGCATTGAACCAGCCGGTCTGCCCTTTGAGCGATCTGTCCTCCAGCGCTGTTTTCACAGTCATGATCTCAAAACCGGTAGGTGGCCGTTTTCTCTCTCTCAGCTTCACGGAATTATAATATCTCCTAGGCATCTCGTCTGCTTTGTCTCCCAAGAGATTAGCGAGCTCGTATTTGCACTCTGAAGATTGATCAAAACTGATTATCAGACCTGGAGTACCCCATTTCTTGTTGCCCGGGATGATTTCCTTCTGCAGAAATTCGGACAGCTCAAGTGATTTGAGTAATCACCTGCTACTTATAGAGCATTTGTGAGAGGCCATATGACTGCCAGATTTGGATTTGTGAAATCATTCGAATATACGCGACCGATTGTATTTCCTTCTAAAACAGACCTTACAGCCAAATGGGATTCAAAAGAGTTAAAGCGGTCAGCCACAATCGAGTAGTTGGGTTTTTCGAGCAGGAACGATCCATCTCCCCGTTTTCGGAACACTTCTCTATTCGATTATGCAACAACCTTTGAGACGGATTTGTTACCAGGACATTGCAACCAGTGAGGTGGGATAATTGAGAGGCGTAAGAAGTGTCGCCTTGCCATCGTCTATGCCGTAACTGAAAAGCCCGTTTCCAAAGTTTGCAGTAAAGTATATGGTTTTTCCTACCAGTACAAGTCCTGTTAAGTTGGACGACAACTCTTCGGCAATGGCAATATAGTACTCATTTTCTCCCTGATCAAAGTATATGGAACTGAGCTTTCCGTATTCAGATCTGGCAATTGGCAGAATTTGGCCTGTTTCCATTAGGTACTTAAGAACCGTATCCTGTCCGTTTGTCGAGAGAACAAACGTTCTTTCGTCGAGGAAAATACCATACATATTCTGAAGCAGGTTGTCCGCATCGTGAAGCATATCAAACTTGCCTGCAGATTTTCTTTTCATATCATAGAAAGTCACGGTATCTCTCTCGCTGTCAATCTTTTCCATCCAAATCAAACTGCATGTATTCGTGTAGAAGAAAACCGATTGACTACTACCTTTCCATCAACAAGTGAATATTCATTGTAATAGTCATAGAGGTTGTTGTTCCATATTGAAAGCGCTGTATTCTGTGTAGTAGAGAAGAGCTCCGTAACTTCTGGTGTGATTCTTATAATCCCGATCTTCGTTTCAGCATAGAATACTATGTCTTTTTCCCCGTGGATCAGGCACCTAGAAAACTTCTGGGTATCAGAAACACAAAGATTACCGCCAATCATATTCTGGCTTTCGTTTCCCCACCTCCATTTGGGTAAAATCATTACATATGACGAACAGAGTTTTCATAGCTAATCGATTCCGTGCAAACAATTATAGGATTTACTGTCTCGTTTATTTGCCTCAGTCAGACAGAGCTGTCAACTTCTAACCGAATAATCAAGCATGACTATTGAAGAGGTTTTTTTGAGCTTTTGAGAGAGCCTTTCTGACTCTTCTGGCTTTTCAACATTATAATGAAGACACAAATAACCTCTTCTATTTGCCACCAAGGAGGTGCCAAGATGAACATCAAGAGGCTTCTGCAGTGCCCCGGGTGTGGTTCTTCTATCATAAGTAATGAAGATGTTTTTGAATGCACCTCCTGTTATCGGAGATTTCGAAAACGAATGGAAGTATTGGATTTCCTTCTGTCGGGTGAGGATCAATGGGTGTTGGTCGGAAAGGGTTTTATGAACGGTCAGGAGGAGCTTGAAAGGCGTTTCTTTGAGTCTTCTGAGGATGAGCTTTCTCCGGCTGACAGATTGATAAAGGCTACCGCTCTCTGGTATCGAGGAGAATTTGACGACTTCCAGAGACTTCTCCGACCGTCGAGAGAGGTCCTTTACACAGAAGAATACAACCAAGCGATGACCGAGAGCCTCAATCGTACCGTTTAACTGATCAAGAAGGAACAGGGCTTGGTCCTCGATCTGGCAACCGGAATGGGCGGACTGCTTGAAGAACTACTGTCTTCTACCGAAAAAGAATACTTGGCTGTCGATATTAGTCCTTCGAGCAGCTTCGGGCTTCTCCAGTACTTGCGTTACAGAGGCTGGGGAGAGAGAGTTGTTCAAATCATTGCTTATGCAGCAAATCTCCCGCTCAAAGATGACTCAATAGATGTCATCGTAAGTGCCGTAGGGTTTCAAAACATGCAAGATTCCAAGAAAGTCTTCAAAGAGGTAAGAAGTGTCTCGAAAAAGCTGATAGCGCTTTGCATCTTCTTTGAAGACGGTGATCCAAACCTCGCTCATGTGAGTGACAGAGGCCTTCACGTCTCGAAAGAATTCGTAAGGGGCCTTGAAGAGGCTGGCTGGAACTCGAGGATTGAAAACTCCGTTCGGGTAAGAGCCGAACCGACACCGCAGTCGGGAATTCTTGGCATAAGACCGGATATGCTTCCGATAACTTCTACAACAATTGAATTCACTACTGTCATTGCGAAGTAGTCCACTCTTGCTCGATAAGTCGACTGTTAAAAGCATTAGGTGACCATAGTATCGAATCTTGGCTTCTCTTAGGCGAGTTCTGGTCGCTCGAAATCGGCTGTTGCAAACGAATTGTTGAAGACTCTTCCGCGGGTCTCCCTACTATCTCCTGCCTTCTTCTCTGTCGCTTTTCGAACCTTTACTGCTGTACAATCTAATAAGCAGGAGGTGGGTCGAATGACCAGAAAAATCACAAGCATACTATTCGTTGCGTTTTTTGCGTTTTCCTTGGTTTTTGCTAATAGCGTCTGGCTAGCTATCTTTCCCGAATACTCGGATAGTCCCCTTGAATGGATGGCTCCCGGACTTAGGCTCAGCTACAGGGCAAGCACTGCCGTGATGAAACCCGGGGGAGGGTTGTCGGATACCGGCGGTTCCGGCGTAGGCCTCTATCAGATGGATGTTGTTGCATTGGAAGAAGGATCCTTAGCGCTCTTACAAACTTATTTTATGGAGATGAGGGGCGGCTATTATCCCAGTCTTTCATTTGGAACTATAGAGAAACCGGGTGTTTCCGACTTGTGGTTAAATCCAGCGGTTTTCAACGACTTGTCGAAATTCAACAGCGATAATACGACTGCTGCGGAGATGCCTATTCAATACGGCGGGCAGACGGTGCAGGCCGTCAGGATTGAATCGAGAGGAATAAATGCTAAACACGTCTATACTTATGACCGAGCCTCAGGTATTCTTCTTTATCTTCTGACTCAAGCTCAATCGGGGACAGATATACATCAAAACATAATGGAGTTTCTTTCTGCTAGATATGTTGAGCTCCCCTGGTTCAACTCTCAAAGGCCCTCCTGGAAATTGACGACCACGTCATATTCAGGAACTTACACGATCAACATACCCGGCTCATATACCACTCCCGCACAGACTCAGGTTACGATAACTCCGGTAACATCCTCGCTTTCCTGGGATTACGTAAAAATGACAATCATGCAGTACGGAACCCTTCCGGGGGAATTTCACACCGTAACCGGTGTGGCTCAGTTGAACGGCCCGATATGGCTTTCTGCTCAAGCCCTTAATTCGCTCACAAAGGTACAGGACATCGATCGAGATCCCATCACGAATGTTGTAACCAGTGTGAGCTACATTGGCAAGCTTCAAGATGGAACTGAAGTTATAATGCTTCAACAGACAAACGGAACGTACGCCAATCAAAACGTTTACGATCGAAAAACCGGTCGTCTTCTTTATACAAAGCAGATGAGCCCAAACAGTCTTGACTATAATGTGACCGAACTCTCAATTGCAGGCTATTGAAACCCAACAAGTTTGAGACTTAGATAGCCGAAAATGAGGCTTAGGAAAAGTGTTATGGAACTCGAAATCGTGAATACTGCGGGGTATCTGAGGTTTCTGCCCCAATCTTTCACGTAGATTCTATAAGCAATCAGATTAGGCAGAGAGGCTATGATAGTGCCGCTACCTCCAATGTTCACGCCCAGAAAAAGTCCTTCGTTGCTCTCGGTAAACGAGGAAAAGGGGATTGCAGCAGGCACGTTGCTGATAAACTGTGGTATAAGAGCGGAGCTTGTCATTGTCCTTGTTTTACCATTTGTTGCAGACTTCATCAGCGTGGCTATTACATCCATTCTGCAGATATTGTCTCTTGACTTTATCACTTTAACCCATAAAACAGAGAAGATAGCGACTGAAACCCGCATGGTTTCGTAAACGCTATTTTTTTGTCTATATTTTTTAGTGGTAACTAATGAAAAGTTGGATTTAAGTATTGATTATACAATTACTTGCTTTTGGAAGGTATTCTATGGTATTAGGTAGTCATGTTTATAAAACCCACGAAATCTAAGAACTTTA